>SLPT01000369.1 GCA_007131845.1 Desulfobacteraceae bacterium
TATATCATTCCGGGAGACATTATTCCCAACCTGCAATTTTTAAAACATGCGGTTGAAAACATCGAACTGGTTATTTTCGATTCGGAAGGCCGATCCAATCTCCCATCGAAATCGAGCATCCTGGAAATGAGCATCATCGCCCGGGATACCGGCCTGACGTTCACGGTCCACCTGCCAGCCAATCCCCATGCCGGGAGCACCAACGAAACAAAAAGAAAAAAGGGGGTTGAAAAATGGCTGAAAATCATGGACCGGATGGAGAGCCTGCTTCCTATGGGATGGATCGTTCCGCTCCGGAAAAACTGCCTCCCGCCAGAGCAATGGTGCACTGAACAATGGGCGCAGCGGTGCGGAAAAACCATCGACGCGCTGAGCAGAGCCGCCGAGCCGGAATCGCTTTGCATTGAGCGCACGGCGCTTGCGTGTGCGGCGGCGGAATATCTCGTGGATGAAACGAACTGCTCGGTGTGCATCGACATCGGCTACATGCTGCGAACCGGGCATGATATTCACGCATGCCTGGAAAAATGGTTGGACAGGACCCGGATCATTCACCTGCACGGCGTTCGAAGCGACGGACGGGACCATGTGGATCTGGGTCACATGGAAACCGATCTTCTGGACAGCCTCTGCTCCGGCCTGAAAAACGGCGGGGGAACGCCCCGGATTCTGACGCTGGATTTGTTTTCCCGCAAGGATCTGGAGAGATCGATGCATGTTTTACAGGAAGTAATTCATTGACGGCTTCATAAATACCAATATCTACGTTACGCGCAATCTCCGAAGAATTTAACGTACGCCGGGTACGCTGCATTCTTCGGAGATTGCGCAAGCCTTGATCCTGAACTTTTACGAAGCCGTCAGATGGCGACTTTTTTAAGAGTGCATTATCAAATTAAAATATTACATTATAACCAAGGAGACCTAAAATGGAAAAACAGGAAATATTTGAGAAATTCATCGAATTGATTCGCGAATACGTCAAAGAGGCCGATCGGCTCGAAAATGCGGAAATGGGAACCGAGATCATCCAGGATCTCAAGGTCAACTCCGCCCGCCTGGTCGATATTATCATCAAAGTAGAAGACACCTTCGACATCGAAATCGAAGATGACGATGCCGACAAAATCAAGACCATCGGCGACGCCGTCGAAATTATCGACAGCAAAACCCGCGTGACCCAGTAGCATGGATCCAAGCGCCAAAAGAGCCCTTTATATCCAGTACATTGTGGGGCGGCTGGCAATATTTGCCGCCGCCCCCCTGGTTTTGCTCGCCGTAAAAATCGCCGGATACCGGGTCAGAAACATAGAGGCCCTGCGCCGGAAAGTCCGGCGGCTGATGAGTAAGCATCCCGGCCCCTGGCTCGTGTGCGCCAATCACCTGACCCTGATCGACTCGGTAATCCTGCTCTGGGCCATGGTGCCCACAACGCGCTTTATCGTGCGCTTTGACCGGATGCCCTGGAATGTGCCCGAGCACATGAACTTCAACCGGCATATGATCGTCCGCATCTTCTGCTACCTGACCAAGTGCATCCCTGTCCAGCGCGGCGGCAACCGGGATGCCGTGCGCTCCATACTTGAAAAATGCGCATGGATCCTTGGCCTCGGGGGAAATCTCATGATTTTTCCCGAAGGAACCCGGTCGCGCACCGGAAGGGTCAACACCGAAGACTTTCCCTATGGGACCGGACGCCTTTTTTTAAAAACACCGGGATGCCGCGTCATGTGCATGTATTTGCGGGGAGACAGCCAGGAAGCCTACAGCAATTTTCCCGCCAGGGGGGAGACCTTCTACCTGGACGTGGAAGAGTGCTTTCCGCGAACCCGCCTGAGAGGCCTGCGGGCTCAACGGGACGTCGCAGGGCAGATCGTAAGGCATCTTGCCGGAATGGAGGCGGCATACTTTGCCTCGCGCTAATACCGATTTCGAAGCGGCCCCGTGCAGGTGGCGGGTCGGAAACGATATCGTCGACATTAAGGCGCCCCCCGCCAGGGGGCGCGGCGCGGACCTGCGGTTCATGAAAAAAATCCTCACTAGCGAGGAAATCCTTGCGGTTCAAGGCTCGCAGCAACCGGACGCCCTGCTGTGGGGATTCTGGGCGGCCAAGGAAACCGCTTTCAAGGTGAGGGTCAAGATCGATCCGAAAACCGTTTTCTCCCCCCGGCAGTTTCAGGTGATGCTTTATTTCCTTCACTTTCGGCATCCATCGACTTTTTCCCCGGGAAGGGTCGATACCCCCGGTGGATCCGTGTCGGTCCGGATTTTTTTTGACGACGATCATGTCCGCTGCATTGGTGCGGCCACGGACGCCGGCGAGGCGGCGGATCCGGACCGGGTCCTGCACGGTTGGGGAGCCATTGGTGGCGCAAAAGGCATTTCTTCTGAAAGCCTCCGGGAATCTGCGGCAGCCCGGCAGATGGCCATCCGGCACATCGCCCGGCTTACCGGACGGAACGCGGAAGAAATGGCGATCACAAGACAGCGAAGCAGCGTCGGAGCGGCCCCTCCGGTCCTGTATTACCGGGGGGAAAAAGCGCCCCTCGATATCAGCCTGAGCCATGACGAACGGTTTGCGGCCTACGCGTTTATGCCGCAGGATCTTTCACAATCCATGGCGCAAACATTGCCGCCGCAAGCGGTTTGAATGAAAACATAACAATCCAACGGATCCATCATCCCATGACCAACAACAATACACCATCGGTCGTCATCAGCGGCACGGGCCTCTGGACGCCGCAGTATTCCATAACCAACGAAGAACTCGTCGAAAGCTACAACGCATGGGCCGAAAGGTTCAACCGGGAAAACCGCGAGGCCATCGACGCCGGCAGTATCGAGGAAAAGCCGACGTCATCGGCCCGGTTTATCGAAAAGGCCTCCGGAATCCGATCACGCTATGTCTATGCCAGAGAGGGAATTTTGGATATCGACCGCATGCGGCCCAAGTTCCCGGAGAGAAATCCATCAGAACTTAGCATCCAGGCGGAAATCGGCGTGGAAGCCGCACGCAAAGCTATGCGAAAGGCGAACAAGAAACCCTCCGACATAGACGCGGTGATCGTTTCCTGCGCGTATACCCAGCGGGCCTACCCTGCCATCGCCGTGGAGGTGCAGACCGCCCTGGGCATTGACGGCTTTGGTTTTGACATGCTCATGGCCTGCTCGGCTGCGACATTCGGCCTGCACCGGGCCTATGACAGCCTGGTTTCCGGCTCGGCGCGCTGTGTTCTTGCCATCAACCCCGAGTTAATGACCCCCATGGTCAATTATTGCGACCGGGAATCCCATTTCATCTTCGGCGATGTCGCCACGGCAACAATCATGGAAAAGGCAGAAACCGCTACCGCCACGCACTGCTACGATGTTCTGGGAACCCGGGCGATGACCACGTTCTCCAACAATATCCGCTCCGGTTTCGGGCACGTGTCACGGGCCACCGACGAGGCGCCCTACGGTTCGGAAAAGTTGTTTCATCAGCAGGGAAGAAAGGTTTTCGAGGAAGTAAGCCCCCTTGCGGCCGCCCACATCCGGGACCATCTGGCCGAACTCGGCCTCAAACCGCATGATGTGCGGCGGTTCTGGCTGCACCAGGCCAACATCAACATGAACAACATGGTGATGAAACACCTGTTCGAAGGCGAAGACGCCTCGCGGATAGACGCACCAACGATCATCGACCAATACGCCAATACCGCATCCGCAGGTCTCATCATCGCCTTCGACCGCTACAACGAGGACCTCGCAGGCGGGGATATCGGGGTGATCTGCTCCTTTGGCGCGGGGTATTCCATCGGAAGCCTGGTGTTAAGGAAACGGTAAAACGGCTTTACCCCCTAAGAAACCCGCCGAAAAAGCTTTCCGGCGGTCTCTGCCCACCGGGTAAAGGCCGCCGGATCCCACCGGTCCGGGTAGGTCCGGTAATGGCGGAAAATCTTTGCACCCAGCCGGTTGGCGCGGGCGATCTTCAAAAGAAGGCCGGGACGGGTGATTCCAGCGCCCGCGGCCCGCAGGGATTCTCCGGGCCCCGGCGTATCGAAAACCCCGTTGATCGCGGGAGAAAGGGTGCGCCGGTTCATGATCCCCTTTTTCATCAGAAACGAGATCTCTTCGTGGGATAGGGCCTGCAGCAGATCCTTTACGGCGCAAAGCGCCGCAAAATGGCTGCCGCGTCCGGAAAACCAAACGTAATTTATCGGCCACAGGGCTTTTATGGAACAATCCCCTCGTTTCACGGCCGCCTCGATGATGCCGGCTGCGAGCAGCGCCCCGTTCATGGCGCCGCCCACCCCGCAGCCGGTCGTAGGAATTACCTGGCCGGCGGCGTCTCCCACCGCAACAAACCCGGAAGCAACCATAGAAAACGGGGATCTGCCTACCAGGACGGGACCGCCCCCGCCGCGGATAACCTCGCGGGTAATCGACGGGCGGTTTTGAATCATTTCATCGATGATGTCCGCGGGGTCGACTCTTCCCGGCTCCTCGCGCACACCGCCGCCCACGTCGATGGAATCGTCATGGTGACAGTGCGTCCAGAAATATCCCCGATACGCCCCGTACCGGTAGTGATCCGCCAAATCGTCGGCCCGGGCTTTTGACGGATCCAGACGGCAGACCCTCCGGCAGGCATAGGCAAGCTCCGGGCCGGCGAACTTCCTGCCGAGCTCCGGCGCCCCGGCAAGGAACCTGCGGAGCCTGGATACGATTCCGGTGGCATCGACCGTGACATCCGCGGATACGTCGAAGGTTCCGGAGCCGTCGCGGGCCGAAACCCGCAAACCGGAAATCCGGATAGCCTCCAGGGAGCCCTCGGTATCACCCAGCAGCATTTCGGCGCGGTGCCGGAAAAACAATTCGGCACCGGCATCCCTGGCCCGCCGCACCAGACGCCGGGCAAGGGCCTTGCGGTCGGTTGTGATGTAGCGGAACTCGACACCGCCTTCCACGGTGCAGGAAAGATCCGGAGACCGGATCTCCAACGGGTCGATGCGATGCGGCTCGAACAGGTTGTCATCCTGCTCCGATTGCTTGACCGTTGTTCCGGTATACCGTCCGGAAACCACTTCCGGCAGTTCAAAGCCCGCCGACGCCAGGGCGCCCTTTTCAACCGCATCCGACCAGTCATGACCCAATGATTCTTCATCGCCGGCCTCGAACACCGCCACTGAAATACCCATTTCCGCCAGCTTTTGGGCCAGAAGCAACCCGGCCGGCCCGGCGCCGGCAATGGCCACCCGGTAGGTGGGTTTGATTTTTCGATTTTGGTTTATCATGATCAACCGGCTCCTTTGTCCCGGATAAGCTCCCATCCCTCTGTTTGCCGTCTCTTTTGTCCGCAAGCAGGCAAAGAACAACAACCAGGGCCTTTCACCTAAGCTCAGCAATTTTCAGGTTTTACCCTTTTCAACCGTTATTTTATCGGCTACGATAGTTTTTTTTCAAATACTGGCTGAAAAATTTTCTCCCGTACGCGCATACATACCCTACTCACGGGATGCGGGACAAGCTTTTCCATACAGGACAGGGTGGATGACACAATGAATGATACGACGGATGACACGGCGGACGAACCGATGGGCGATGCGATCCGGACCATCGGTCTCATATCGGATACCCACGGCCTGCTGCGCTCTTCCGCAACAAAAGCGCTGGAGAAAGCAGGAATCATCCTCCATGCGGGGGATATCGACAGCATGGCCATTATCGACGAACTGGAGCTTATTGCCCCGGTGTACGCAGTGCGCGGCAACATGGACTTCAAACCGGGCGTCGATGCCCTGCCGGATTACCTGCCGGTCAAGACCGGCGGCAAAGTCATCGGCGTCATCCACGACCGGCACAGCCTGGGCTTCGATCCTGCGGCAAAGGGCGTATCGGTCGTGGTTCACGGTCACACCCACAAGGCATCCGTGGAGGAGTCCGGCGGGGTGCTCTACGTCAACCCGGGAAGCGCAGGCCCTCCCAGATCCGGACGTAGGCCTTCCGTAGGAATCCTCCGGATCGAAAACGGCCGTTTCGTGCCCGAAATCATCCCCCTTGACGAATAAGCCCCTATCAGTGGTGATGGCCTTCTTCCGAGTGCCCCCCGGCAATAATGTAGACGGCATCCGTATCTCCCCGGTTTTCCAAAAAGATATCGGTATCCCCCGCACAGTGGAAGGCACAGCCCTCGGCCAGATGCCCCGTCATGGCGCCGGTCAGTTCCAGCGCCCCCCGGACCGAAAGAACGATCTCCTCGTGCCCTTTGCCCGGATTGACAAGACGCCCGGTTTCGCCCGGCCGGACGATCCCGTAGATCATGTAGCAGGCATGGCTCCCCGTGTCGGCCAGTCCCAGCACGGATTCGCCCTCCTCGGCCTCAAGGGCCCGTTTTGCGATTTCGATGGCATTCATAAAATCTTCCTTTCTCATCCGAAATGATCATTTATGCAGCGCGGGTCCGATCCGGACAGGCTCCCGGTGAGCCTGTGGTTCACAGCCGGGCAGCCGCCCCCGCAGCGGTCGAACAACTCGCATCCGGTCCAGGGGCAGCGGTTCGAAGAAGGCGCCCGGAAACGATCCAGCAGCGGGTTCTCCCAGATCTCCGAAAAGTCGTCTTCCAGAAGATTGCCCAGGCGAAACCGGCGGTCGTGAAACAGCAGATAGCAGGGATACACATCACCGCCGGGCAGCACGGACAGCTTGGTCGTTCCGGCGGGGCACCGCCGCCCGGCGGCGGACGCCGCAGCGCCATCCGCCGGCAGGAACCCTTCGCAAAACACGCCCCTGAGATTGGGCCGCCCCGCCGAAAGCCTGCCCAGGGATTGGTAATACGCATCAAACGGCATGCAATGCGACAGGTCCCGCCGATCGACTGCATCCGGGTAGATCACGCACAACTCGGTTTCCGTGTCGGACAGGTCTGAAAAGAACGGTTTTTGAAGCACGTCTGCTTCACTTGTAAAAAGGGTTTTCACGATGGGACGGAAGCTGCGGATGTAGTCCGCAAGTTTCCCATCAATCCGGTCCGTATTTAAGGATACGCCGATACGCAGGCAGGAGGCTGAAAAAACCGAAGACAACCTTTCAAGAATCTCCGGACGGGTCCCGTTGGAACTTAAGGTAACGGCCATCCCGGCGGCCTGCGCCACCCGGATCAGCGATTCGATATCCGGATGCAGGGTCGGCTCGCCCCCCAGAAAATCGATGTGGCCGATGCCGGCATTTGAAGCCGCCCGGATCATCTTTTCGAAACCGGCAAGCGTCGTGTCCGGCGAGGCGTTAAGGGTTGCTTCCATGTTCCGGTTGAAGCAAAAGGAGCAATTCATGTTGCACCGCAGGGTGGGATAGAACTGGAGAAAATCCGGGGCGCTCCGGACTTGAACATCAGCGCGGGTCATGACCCCTCCGGCGCAGGCTCCGCTCCGGCCCGGGGAAAAACGCCGTACAGGCGGCACATGACGGGATCCGGCGCAAGAGGCCCCGGCGCGCGGAAGCGGCATCCTCCCCGACATTCAGACAGATACGCGCAGCCACTGCACGCCAGGTCCGCCAGTCGAACATGGTCGATCCGCTCCCAGCATGCCCGGACGCCCTCCCGAATGTTTCCGACCGGATGCGCCATATAAAAACCGCACTTGGCGGCGCTGCCATCGGGCCCCACGGTCATGAGATGCCGGCCGCATGCAAACCCGCCGTTCCCGCCTTCATTGCCGGATGCCCCGTGAATCCCGCCGCCGAACGCGTATTCCATGAGGGGGACCCACTTTTCCGGATCAATGGGCGGGTTATGGGGCGTACCGGGGCCCCCGGTCGGACAGGGCATATCCACGCCCCATTCCAGTGCCCCTGCTTCTTCAATAAACGCCGCCATCCGGTCGAACTCGCCGATATTGCCGGCATGAATCATGGTGGAAAAGGAAATGTCGATTCCATGTTCCCGGGCGATTTTCACACCTTCGATGGTCCGCTCAAAGGTTCCGGTCCCGCGGAGAAGCTCATGCCCCGTTTGCCATCCGTCGAGGCTGAACTGGATCTCATGGACGTCGATGCGGGCCATGGCCTGCGGATCGAGAAGCGTTCCGTTGGTAAACAGCACCCGCCGGACCGGAAGATCCCTGACGGCGCTGAAAAACGTATCGAGCGGTCCGTAGAGAAGCGGCTCGCCTCCGGATATAAGCAGCCGCAGTCCGCCCATGTCCGAAAATTCCCGGACAACCGCCGCGGCCGTCTCCGGCGGCATGTCCAGAACCCGGGGCGGCTGCCCGATATAGCAGTGTCCGCACCGGAGGTTGCAGCGGTGAGTCAGTTGAAGCTCAAGGTAGCGAAGGGACGGATCCGTTTTTTCACCCATCGGGATATCGGATCTCTCCGGATCGGACAGGGTCGTGAGGATACCTTCCTCCAGGCAGTAGGAGACGAATTCGTCGTCGTCGGTCAGCTCCCGCCCGGGCATGGTGCCGTTGCAGGACTGCAGAAACGCGGCGGCAGTGTCATCGATCTCGTAGAGTTCATCTTTTGCGATATGGTAAACATACGGGGTCTCGAGATGTTTAAGCGCTGCATCGGGGCCGAGAAGCAGGTATCGGTCTTTCCAGAGCGCTTGCGTCATCTGCATTCCTCCGGGACTTCCTGCCCGATCATGCCGCGGGACATCAAAAGGGCCAGAAGGATCAATCCCCCGCAGGGCTCGGCGTCATGCGGCGGATCGTCGGAACGCCACTCGCAGTCTTCCTTTCTGAATTCGCATGAGAGGCAGACTTGTTCGAACAAAACCGCGTCCCGCGCTGCGTCCGTCCATGAGTCGGCGTCCTTGGGAAGCAAGCCCGCCCGGCCGGGGTCGAAAACGGCTTTTTCGGCGAGGCGTTCGGCCACCGCGGCTCCCCGGCAGGCCATATCCTCCTTTTCGTCCTCCCGGAAAAACATGCAAAACGGCCGGCAGATGTAGTCGGCAAAATCCGGTTTACTCATATATATCTACCTGATGCACTCGTCAAAAGTCGCGATCCGACGGCTTTGTAAAAAGTCCAAGATCAAGGCTTGCGCGATTTCGAAGAATGCAGCGTACTTGCCGTACGTGAAATTCTGAGAAATCGCGCGTAACGCAGATATTGGACTTTTTACAAAGCCGTCTCTACCTGATCAAAGGAAAAAGAAAAACCCGCACACGGACGGTTTGAGCCGGACGGGTACGGGCTTTTACGGATGAGTCATGTTTTTTTTAGCAGGAGCGTTTGCACTTGCAAAGGCCGGTTGGTTTTTTCGTCACTTTTTTGATCTTCATGATGCCTCCTCTTTCTTCCTGAAAGAATTAATAATATAAGATCCGGTTACACAACCCGGCGCCGTCCGTAAAATATGGTTTTCTTCATGAAAACGCTGTGTGACGGTATGCCGGAAGAATGTATATAGAATAACCCCTTGCTGCCTGAAAATCAAACAAAATTCTTTTTCAACTCTCCGGATCGGAAACAAGGACCCCCTGATTTTTCAGATCCGCAAGAACGCCTTCCAGTTGATCCCTGGTGCAGTCGTCGATCCGGTAGGCGTTCTTGACGCCGTCAGTGAATTCCAGGACAAAGTCGCCCTGGCTGTTAATATGCGCCCTCCGGATGTAGCTGTCGGAAATCCAGGGGCGGATGCTATCCATAAATTCGTTGAGGCTGCACGTTTTCATGGGATCCATCCTGTTTAATTGTGAAAGGGAACGGAGCGTTTCGGGGAAAAACGTTTGCTTGAAAACTAAAATATGTACACAAAATATCATTTTGCAAGCCTTAAAGATCAATTCCAATGCGAAGAACAGAAGAATATAGGTCAATTCCGATGGGGTGGGGGGTGATGGGGGATGCCCTCGGCAACTGTGAGGGTTTGGGATATCTCTATGGCTCGTTCCGCGTCATCCCGGAAACTCGCTTCGCCTCCGGCTCCGCTCAAACAATCCAGGATGACGACAGGCAGCTTAAAA
>SLPT01000224.1 GCA_007131845.1 Desulfobacteraceae bacterium
CCGGCGACCGGTCGGAAGCATCCGGGCACCAGCACAGTAATCTCTCCCGGCTGTGGACCATCGTGCTGGGCCTGAGCCTCATTGCCAACATATTTATGGGCTTCTATCTGTTGCGGCTCAGTAACCGGTGAAATCGGCCGTTCAGGCAAGGGTAAAGCGCCACGCACAGAACCACTCGTCCGGGTGTTCATCCGGGGGGCATCCGATGCACTCGGTCTGGATCCGCTTATCCACGCCCCGGGCAAACGAGGTATACTCCACCGTGCCGGCGGACTTACACGGATAATCCGGGAGCCCTTTACGTTTTCGTGAAGACTGGACCCGGCAGTCGTTCATCTCGAAGCGGATCACATTGTCCGACTCATCAACGATGGACTGGGTATTGATCCGGGAATACATGCGGAAATTGAGCGCCTTTTTCAGTCCCTCCAGGCCGGAATTCTCGGGAATCCCAAGAAAGCGCTTAATGCTCCATGCCTCAAAGGGGGCAAACCGCGTCCAGCAGGTGTCGTTACATCGCTTGGCATCGTCCATGCCGGAGGTGAACTCCACCGATTGGAACCAGACCCCGTCGTTGGCCAACCAGTTGACGCCCAGGGTTTCGATCAGCCCCATGAGCTTGTCCCGGTCCATATCGAGCAAAGGGCGCGGTACGTCGTCTTCCATTTCAAAACCCAGCGTCTTGCCGAGACGGTTCATCTGGATGCCGTAGCTTTTCCGGTAGGCGGAATCCAGAATCTCCAGCGCCCGATCGAATCCCATCTGATGCTCCACTTCCTTGAACCAGAGTGCGTGGTGCATGACGATCCGGTGGCACATATCGATAACGAATCGTGCCAGGTCCTTGCTATCCAGATCATCGAGCTTTCCTGCCTTCTCATCCATGTCACCCCTCCTTGACGAATCGGTTGAACGGATGTCGCCGCCCGGTGCAGCAAACCCTGTTTTTCAAGGTACCACCCTGTTTGGAATCGTGCAAATGTTTTGCACGATTCCGGATCAGGGCATACTATTTAGACGAAAACCGAAGCAATGTTCATCATATCCCGGCCCCAAGACAGTCGAAATCGAAATCGGGATCGGGATCGAAACAACGTCAGCATGAAGGCGCCGGACAGGTCCCTGTCTAGCCCGTTGCTCCGTTCGAAATCGAAGCGGGGCGGGAGAAACCGAAAAAAATAAGACCCGATTTCGATTGCGATTGCGATTTCGATTTCGATTGAATGACTCATGCACTAACACAAATGACACACAGATGATGCCATGACACCGGAAATACTACTCGTAATCGCCATCCTGACCGCAGCCATGGTCCTTCTGGTCACACAATGGATCCCCATGGAGGCTACAGCCCTGCTCGTACTGGCAAGCGTCGCAATCACCGGTCTTCTTCCGCCGGCCGAAACGCTGGCAGGGTTTTCCAGCCCGGCCGTGGTAACCGTGTGGGCCGTGTTCATCCTTTCCGGCGGCCTGACCCACACCGGTGTTGCCAATGTCATCGGGCATATCGTGCTCAAAATCGCAGGGGCCGGGGAAACGGCCATGATCGTGGTGATCATGGCGACGGCAGGGCTGCTATCCGCGATCATGAACAACGTAGCCGTCGCCGCCCTGATGCTGCCGGTGGTTACGGATATTGCCGGGCAGACGAAAATACCCTCCTCCAGGTTGCTAATGCCGCTTGCCTTCGGCGCGCTGATGGGGGGGATGACCACCCAGATCGGCACCCCGCCCAACATTCTCGTGAGCGAAGCCCTGCGGGAACACAACCTCGAACCGTTTTCCTTTTTCGATTTCACTCCCGTGGGCCTCGCGGTGAGTGTAGCCGGCATTGCCTTCATGGCCCTGGCCGGACGGCACCTGCTGTCCGGACGGCGTTTTGCACAGGAACCGGAAAAAAACGGGGACCCGGAAGCCGACTGGCAAACCCAATACCACCTCGAAGAAAGGCTTTTTCATGCAACAGTGCCGGACGGCTCGCCTCTTGCCGGCAAAAGCCTGTCAGCGTCGGGCCTTGGGGCCATTCTCGGCTGGAACGTGATCTCCATCACCCGAAACGGCAGAAGCATCATGACGCCGGGGCCCGGGGAGACGATCCATCCCGGGGACCTGCTCACGGTGGAAGGGCGGATGGAAAGCATGGGCCCTCTTGCGGAGCTCGCCCGCATGAAAATAGCCAGATCCTCCCGGAAGTCTGTGGATTTCCCGACGGAAGGGCTCTTTTTCTGCGAAACAGCCATCCCGATAAACTCGCCCATTACGGGACAGCCCGCCAGAAAGGCACTGTCCGGCATACGGGATGCGGCGGTGGTTGTAGCCGTCCGGAAAGAAGGCAACGTCATCAAGCGTTTTGCCGGAGACGTTCTTTTGGAAGGAAATGAACGCATTCTGACCGCCGCCGGGGAACAGTGCCTCGGGGAAAGACAGATTGCCAATCTGCCCGCCGGGTTCCGGAAAGTCGATGAGCAGACCCTGATCAGCCATTTTTCCATGGATGACGAACCGTTCGAATTAACGATACCACCCGGCGTGTTTCCATCCGGAAGCCCCCTTGGCGAATCCCGGATACCGGAGTTGACAGGCGTTCCCGTTTGGGCGATCATCCGGGGAAATGAAACGGTCGTCCTGCCGGCAGACGATGAGATCCTGCACGACAACGACCGGCTCATCATCCCGGCGGATCCGGATTTCCTGCATGCAGCCGCAGCCCTTGCGACCCTGGAAATCCATGAAAACATGCCGCCCATGGACATCCGGTCGTTTCTTACGGGCGATACGGGACTCGTGGAGACGATTCTCGCACCCGGTACGTCTATCGAGGGAATGACCCTCAGGGAACTGAATTTCCGGGAAAAGTACGGCCTCAGCGTCCTTGCTATCCGGCGCCGGGGGAAAACCTACCGAAGCCGCCTCCAGGACATAAAGATCTTTTTCGGCGATGCCCTGCTTTTGTTCGGCCCGACCCAAAACCTTCGGGTGCTGAACAGGGAGCCGGATTTCGTGGTTCTTGCCCGGACGGCCCAGGAACAACACCGGACGGAAAAAATGAAAATTTCCCTGTTCATCCTGACCGCCGTTGTATTCAGCGCGGTCATGGGATGGGTGCCTATATACATCGCGGCTGTCACGGGAGCGGCATTCATGGTTCTGAGCGGCTGCCTGAGCATGGAAGAAGCCTATCGGCAGATCGAATGGAAGGCGGTATTTCTCATTGCCGGCATGATGCCCCTGGGAGCCGCCATGGAACAATCCGGAGCGGCCATGCTGGCAGCTGGATGGGTGGTCGAACAGGCGGGACGCTTCGGCCCCGAAGGAATACTTGCCGGCATGATAACACTCACCATGCTGGCCACATGCGTCATACCCATTCCCGCGGTAGTGGTGCTCATGATTCCCGTGGTTCTAAGCACGGCCGAAAGCATGGGTATATCCCCCCACAGCCTTTTGATGGGGGTTTCTCTGGCTGCATCAGCAAGCTTTATCACGCCCCTGTCGCACCCCGCCAAACTCATGGTGATGGGCCCCGGTGGATACAGTTTTACAGACTACCTGAAAACAGGCATTCCCCTGACGGTGGTGGTCTGGATCGTTCTGGTTGCCGTGGTGCCGCTGCTATGGCCCCTGACCTTGTAAACCATTTTACAGTTTACCCGCTGGGATATCTGGTATAAAGTATCAACCGTTTCCTATACCATTCCATTAAACTATTTCATGGTCGCTGCCGATAAACAGACAACATGCAATGCCCGCATATATCTCACCCGGGGAAGAGCCATGCAGAAGGAACTGCTGGAAGAAATTGAAAAGCTGCCGGATGTTTCCGAAGATGCCGCCAATGCATTCAAATCGGAAATGGGCCGCATGGTGGAAAAAGTCAACCGAATCATGTCCCAAAGACCCGACATCCGGCTTTTGACGGGCGACGCCCCTTTTTCGTTAATGTTCGATAATCACAAAAACCACGCCCTGTTCATGAGCAACGTGTTTTCGCTTAACATGCCCACCCTTCTTGTGGACACGATACCCTGGGTGTACCACGCCTACCACAGCCACGGCTTTTCCTATTCCTATTTTCCTGCTCACATCCAATCATGGCGGATAGTTATTCCCGAGTCCCTTTACGAAGACAACGCCGCTGCCATGCTCGGGGTCTACGAATGGATCGCATCACGCCATGAAACCTTCATCGAACTGTCGAAAAACATTGCCCTCAAGCCTGCCGTCTCCGGCGGACCTCATCCGGAAACAAGGGATGATTTTCTTTGCGCCCTGCTGGAGGGAAACCGGGAGAAAAGCCTTGCCA
Source organism: Desulfobacteraceae bacterium (assembly GCA_007131845.1). Classification (GTDB taxonomy): domain Bacteria; phylum Desulfobacterota; class Desulfobacteria; order Desulfobacterales; family Desulfosalsimonadaceae; genus B1SED10-16. The sequence continues at coordinate 4,304 of SLPT01000224.1, forward strand.
TTGCCAGGCGATTCGCAGCCTCCCCATCGGAGCTGAGCACATTCTACGTGCATATCATCCAGCCCGCCATGTATGAAATCGGCAATCTGTGGGAAAAAGGAGAAATCAACAGCGCCCGGGAACACCTGGCTTCGGCGATTGTCAACCGGATCATGGCCGTGCAGTACGTGGAGCAGATTCAAACCGCGGAAAAGGCCCGGGGGACTGCCGTGGTAACGGCTGCAGCCAACGAATTTCATGAACTCGGCGCCACCATGGTCGCCAACAGCCTGGAACTCGACGGATGGGATGTCCACTATCTCGGCGCCAACACACCAGGCGAAGAACTGATTGGTTTCATTGCACAAACCGCTCCGGACATCCTGGCAATCTCCTCATCGCTCCCCCTGAACCTGATATACATCCGGGATGTTATCCGGGAAATCCGGGCATGGCCTCCGGAAAAACAGCCGAAAATCATGGTCGGCGGGCTCAGCTTCACAAACCACCCCGACTTGGCGGAAAAGCTCGGGGCAGACGGATATGCCCCGGACGCACCCGGGGCCATCGAACTTGCAAGAACCTGGCAGAAAGAAGCGTAGCCAATGCGTATTGCCGATATTATCCGAACCAGCCCGGAGATTCCTGTCGCATTCCTGGAACACACGGATACCGTCCTGGCGGTGGTGACAGATGACAACCAGCGGATTATCGACTGCAACGGCAACCTCACCCGAAGCCTGTATACAAACCAAAAGCCCGTTGGGAGACCGCTCAGCCAGATCCTCTGCCCCGTCGATGACAGCGAAAAACTGTCGCTGACCCCTTCCAGGATCCCGAATTTTCTTTTCCCAGTGATTCTGAAAATATGTTACACCGAGGCCGCCTACCGCTGCTATGCATTTGAAATTGCCGGCGGGGGCATGATTCTGATCGGGGACCAGCAAGGCAAAACCGACAATGACATCCTGCACAGCATGTCAATGCTCAATAATGAAATGACAAGCCTCAGCCGGGAGTTGAGCAAAAAAAACCGTGAACTGGAAGCGGCAAACCGGAAAATTACCGAACTCATGCGAACCGATCCTCTGACCGGCCTGGCCAACCGGCGCTATTTCCAGGAGCGCTACGAAGAGGCGTTTTCCCTTGCCCGGCGCAACGACTTTCCGCTCTCCCTGATATTGCTCGATCTCGACCACTTCAAGCAGGTCAACGACACCTATGGCCACGATGCCGGAGACCGGGTTCTTAAAACCATGGGATCTATTCTTTGCGAACTCGGGCGACTTGAAGACCTGCCCGCCCGGTTCGGCGGAGAGGAATTCATCGTGTTTTTGTCCCACACTGACGCGGACGGCGCCATGGCATTTGCCGACCGGGTTCGTAACACGATTTCGCACATGGATATCCTGGAAAACGGTTATACCGTTACCGCCAGCGCAGGCGTGGCCCGGCTCGAGACAGGCGACTCGAAGGAAGGACTGATCAAGCGGACAGACGACGCACTTTACCGGGCAAAAAACCTTGGACGCAACAGAACCGAATTTCTACCCAAAGACAACGAAACCGATGGAAACAACGGGAAGGCGAAGGCATGAGCGGAAAATCGCTACAGTCGTCATCCTTCGACCGGGTCTGGTTTATTCTTTTCATTCTCCTTGCAGCGGCATTGCTGGCAGCCGGCATCGCGGTGGTATCCGTTCGCCAGGATGCGTCCCTGGGCGAGGCGGAATCCTATTTATTGGACCGGGCAGCAGCCATCGCAAAAGCCGTGGACGCGGAAAAAACAAAGAAGCTTTCCTTTTCCGGAAACGATAAAACCGCTCCCGCCTTTTTGCGTATAAACCGACAACTCAAGGAATATGCGGATGCAGGAGGATATCGGAAAATCCTTCTGATTGGGGGAAAAAGAAAAACGCCGGTTTTCGGTCCGGCTGCTGCCGCAGGCCGGGAAACCTTCAATCCTGCTCCTGGAAGCATCTTCCCTGTAGCCGGCGAAAACATTTTTGAGACGCTCTTCGCGCGCAAAGAAACACTTCTGATAACAGACGAAACAGAGGGGCTCGTATACGCGTTTGCGCCCGTATTCGACCCCCGAAACGGTTCTGTCCTGGCGGCAGCCGGGGTGGCAGTGGAGGAAAATCGATTTCTGGAGCCCATCAAAGCGGACCTCCGGAGTGACGCCGTTCATGCAGCAGCTCCGGTGATTATTCTCATTGCAGGGGCCGTGCTTATTTTGATCCGGAGGCGCACCGGGGATAAACCCCGCTCCATTCTGGAATATACTGAGGTCATGGTGTTTGCCGCCATAGGCATTGCACTGACCCTTGCGGCCATGACGGTTTTTAAGGAAAACGAGGAACGAAACCGGCGCGACATGTTCATTCAGGTCGCCGGGACAGAGGCCGGTCTTGTGACGGACGCGGTGCGGGACCTTAAAAGTCACAGGCTCGAAATCCTGAGCCGCTTTTTCCTGGGATCGCGGTACGCAGACGGACGTGAATTTGACATTTTCACCGCGCCAATGGTCCGGCGAGCGGATGTATACGCCATGGCCTGGATCGAACCGGTGGCAGCCCCTGTTGCCGAACTGTTCGAAAGCCGGATACGGGTGAACGATAAACCGGACTATCGCATCTGGCAGCGTTCCCGTGACGGTCAAACGATAGTGCCGGCAAGCGGCAGGGATATTTACTACCCCATCAAATACGCTGCCCCCCGGCCCGAGGTCGATCACATTGCCGGCTTTGACATCAGCTCGGAACCCCGGCGCCGTGAAGCTCTGGAAGAAGCCGCACGCACGGGCCTTTCCACGGCTACCGATCCCCTCGTTTTGATCGATGGATCACCAGAGGCAAACAATGCCCCCGGCATCCTGGTGTTTGCACCGGCTGCGGATCCCATTCTGGGATATATGCGCGGTTTTTCCCTTGCGGTTTTGGACATGGACGGTTTTCTGTCGGATGCCCTGGGCCCCCGCTCTCCCCGGACCGATCGCAGCGTGACGATGCTGTATCAACTCGGAGGCGGGGCACCGGAAGAACCGATCGCATCATTTCCCCGCAATGCCATGACCGTTGACGAAGCCTTTCGGCAAGAACCGCTCCAACAGATGAACGGTATTAAAGAGCTGTCCTACATTCAGCCCCTGTTTGCATTCGGGAAAAGCTATGCCGTGGTTGTCCGGGCCCTGCCGGCGCATTCCGATGCCTATCCGGCCGCCATTGCCCGCAAAACCGGATTTGCGGGTGCAGCCATAACCATACTTCTCTGCGCTTTTTTCCTGCTCGTAACCCGCCGCAGGCGCACGCTTGAAACGCTTGTGCACGAACGAACGGCGGCGCTTTCCGAGCATGCAGCGGAACTTGCTGCAATCTATGACAATGCACCGGTCATCACGGTGCTGGTCGACGAAAACCGGCGGGTACAGAAAGTCAACTCCCTGTTTTTCGATCTGACCCGGCAAACCGAAGCCGATGTGATGAACCTGCCGGCCGGCAACGCGCTTAGATGCTTCAACGCCCTCTCATCCCCCGACGGATGCGGAGCCGGGCCGTCCTGCGACCGGTGCGTGTTCCGGAAGACGATCCTGGACTCCCTGAATACCGGCAAGCCCCATCACCAGGCGGAAATCGCCATGCAGATATCGGGAATCGGGCCGAACAGCCAAACGGAAATGCGGACCTTTCTCCTGTCCACCACCCAGCTTGCCATCCACGGGGAGATCATGGTGCTGGCATCCATGCTCGATATCACCGGCCGGAAAAAAGCGGAAAACGAGTTGAAGAAACTCAATATCGAGCTGGAACAGCGCGTATCCGACCGGACCGAGGAACTCCACCGCGCCAAGGAAGAAGCCGAAAAAGCCAACCAGGCCAAGTCCGAGTTTCTTGCCGTTATGAGCCATGAAATCCGCACGCCCATGCAGGGCGTTATCGGAATGCTCGATGTATTGGAGCAGACCAGCCTCAGGGACAACCAGGCGGATATGGTCCACACAACCCGGGAATCGGCGCTTTCGCTTCTGACCATTATCGATGACATTCTCGATTTTTCAAAGATCGAGGCAGGCCGCCTGGAATTGGAAAATGATCCCTTCGACATCTGCCAAACGACGGAAAAAGCGGTCGGGATCGTACAGGACATGGCATGGAAAAACGCAATCGAACTGATCGTTTTCACCGAACCGTCGCTTTGCCGGAAAGTATTGGGCGACGCCGTACGCCTGCGGCAGATTCTTGTCAATCTTCTCAGCAACGCCATTAAATTTTCCAGCGGACTCGACCGGCCCGGCAGGGTGTCTCTTTCGGTTAAACCGGCACCCACGTCGGAATTTCCTCATATGACGGCGATCACCGTGGCCGACAACGGCATCGGCATGAACGATACGACGCGCACGCGACTGTTCGCCCCGTTTACCCAGGCCAGCGCCGCCACGACCCGCCGCTACGGCGGCACCGGGCTGGGCCTTGCCATTACAAAAAACCTCGTCAGGCAAATGGGGGGGCGGATTTCCGTATCGAGCCGACAAGGCGAGGGATCCGAATTCACCATCTATATCCCCTTTTCACCCGCACCGGGCGCACGTGCGGAAAAAACCGCCGCCATGGATCTGTCCGGAGTGCGCTGCATGATGATCGGGGGGGAAAAAAGCCTTGCTTCCAATCTTGCCGCCTACCTGGCATGGGAGGAAATGTCCGTCCGGCAGGCGGTGGATGTGGAGACTGCCTGCAAAATGATTGACGTGCTGCCGCCCGGCCTGTGGGTATGGGTAATTGATGCGGAATACGGCCCTGAACCGGCTGACCGGCTTCGCGAATCGCTTTCCAGGCGGCCCGAACTCGATGTGCGCTTTGTCATGATCCGTCGCGGCCGGCGCAGAAAACCGCGAATGGAATCAAAAGACCTGGTTGCCATGGATGGCAACGCCATGCTACGAAATAATTTTCTTTTGGCGGTGGCTGCGGCAGCCAGCCGGGCCGACATTATGAAGGCTGCGAGGGATTCGAACAAACAGCCGGAGGCGGTTCATCTGCCGAGAAACGATGCAATACGCCAAGGCAGGCTGATCCTCGTGGCCGAGGATAACGAAACCAACAGAAAAGTAATTACCCAGCAGCTACGGCTTCTGGGATATGCCGCGGAGGCGGCCGCCACGGGGAGTGAAGCCGCTAAACGGTGGAAAAATGAAACCTACGGGCTTGTACTGGCGGATCTTCATATGCCGGACATGGACGGCTACCAACTGGCCGCGGCCATACGGGCCGCCGAAACCGGGAGCAAGCGCGTGCCGATCGTCGCGTTTACCGCATCCACCTTGAAAAACCAGGACGTCCGGCTGGGAGAAGCCGGCTTCGACGACTGGCTGCGCAAGCCGGCCAGACTCTCAGATATCCGAGGCATGCTGAAAAAATGGTTGCCGGAAGCGCCCCCTATGTACTCCGATGACGACCCGGCCATCGCTGAAGCGCCGCCGGACAAGCCGCCCGCAGCCCCGATTGATCTGCGGGTGCTCAAAGAGATGGTGGGGGACGCCCCGGACGTCATCGATAACTTACTGGCAGACTTCCGGAAAACCGCCCGCGAAACGTCC
>SLPT01000153.1 GCA_007131845.1 Desulfobacteraceae bacterium
CACTGCGCATTGCCTGGCAGTCATATTCTCGCTTTTAAGCTGCCTGCCGTCATCCTGGATTGTTTGAGCGGAGCCGGAGGCGAAGCGAGTTTCCGGAATGACGCGGAACGAGCCATAGAGATATCCCAAACCCTCATAGTTGCCGAGGGCATCCTCCATCACCCTCCACCCCATCGGAATTATCCTTATTGCGGACACGGCAAAGATCGTGCTAATAAGTCACGACAAGCTTGAACAACCGAATAAACCGTTTGCACTCTGATCAGCCGCCATGACATTCATCGCCGACCTTCATATCCATTCCCGATTCTCCAGGGCCACCGCCAGGAACCTGGACCCGGAAAACCTATACATTGCCGCCCGAAAAAAAGGAATCACGGTGGTCGGCACCGGCGATTTCACCCATCCGGGATGGTATGCGGAACTCGGCGAAAAACTGGAGCCGGCCGAACCCGGCCTATTCAGACTGAAAAAGGAACTCGAAACCGCATGCGAGGCCCTGATAGCCGACCTGCCGGAAAAACGGCCGGTGCGGTTTCTGCTGAGTTCCGAGATCAGCAACATCTACAAAAAGGACGGGGCCACCCGGAAAATCCACCACCTGGTTTTTCTTCCGGATTTTTCCGCCGTGAAACGATTCAACGCCAGACTCTCGGACATCGGCAACATTCGGGCGGACGGGCGGCCGATTTTAGGGCTTGACTCCCGCAACCTCCTGGAAATCGCCCTGGAGACGAACCCGAACGCCTATCTCATTCCCGCGCACATCTGGACGCCCTGGTTCTCCCTGTACGGATCCAAATCCGGGTTCAACAGTATCCGGGAGTGCTTCGAAGACCTCTCGGAACACATCTTCGCCATCGAAACGGGACTTTCATCGGATCCGCCCATGAACTGGCGCGTAAAAGACCTGGACGGCATTACGATGGTGTCCAACTCCGACGCCCACAGCCCCGCCAATCTCGGCCGCGAAGCCAACCTGTTCGATACGGAACTCTCCTACGAGGCAATCCACCAGGCCATGAAAACCGGCGATCCGGATAAGTTCCTGGGCACCCTGGAATTCTTTCCCGAAGAGGGAAAATACCACCAGGACGGCCACCGGAAATGCGGTGTCAATTACCATCCCCGGCAGAGCCTGGCGGAAAACGACATCTGCCCCGTTTGCGGCCAGGGGCTGACCCTGGGGGTCCTGCACCGCGTGGAGGCCCTGGCCGGTCGGCCGGAAGGGGAGAAGCCGCCGCTGACGCACCCGTTTTACAGCCTGATTCCCCTGGCGGAAATCCTTTCCGAACTGCTCCGCGTAGGACCCAAGTCCAAAAAGGTGCAAACAGCCTACGAAAAAACCATCTCCCTGCTGGGTCCCGAACTCGACGTGCTGCTTCATGCATCCGCCGATTCACTGGACACCGCCGGGGTCCCGCTGTTGGGCGAAGCCGTGACCCGGATGCGGGAGGGACGGGTTCACCTCGATCCGGGATTTGACGGCCAGTACGGACGGGTTACCGCATTCGCACCGGATGAGCAGGACCGGCTCCTCGGCCAGAAAAACCTGTTTCCGGCCGGGAAATCCGGCGAAAAGGCCCCGGACAAAGCCCGCCCGAAAGAAAACTCCACGCCGAAATCGGCAAACCGGAGAACTGAAGATAAAAAGCCGGAAGCGACCCAAACCGCTTCAAAGCATAGAGGCCTGTGTGCCGAACCGTCCGAAACCACAGGGTGCGCGCTTGCAAAAACCGATCCGGTGACGGACGGATTAAACGATGCGCAGAAGCAGGCGGTGCTTCATCCCGGCGGACCGATGCTGATCGTGGCCGGGCCGGGCACCGGAAAAACCAGGACACTGACCTGCCGCATCGCCCGCCTTGTAAGAGACGGGCATGCCGATCCCGGACGCGTCCTTGCCGTGACCTTCACCAACAAAGCCGCGAGAGAGATGACCGAACGGCTGCAACAGATGACCGGCCGCGGAAAAGAATTACCCCTTGTAAGCACGTTTCACGCACTATGCTTTTTTCTGCTCCGGGAAATCGAAAATACCCCGGAGCACACCGTTGCAGACGATTCCGATCGGGACGCCCTGGTGAGAGAAGCCGTCAGGGATGCGGCCGGCGAGGCGACCGGAAAAATGCCGGGGGAATCAGCCGGAGGGCAAAAAAGCCGGAAACCGGACGCGTTTGCGCGCTGCATCGGGCTCGCCAAGCAGCGGCTTTTGACCCCGGACGACGATCTGACGCAGGTTTGCGGCGAAATCCCCCCCGAACTTCTGGCCGCGGTCTTCCGGAAATACCAGGAACTGCTCTGCAAATCGAAGCGCTACGATTACGACGATCTGATACCCGGCGTCGTTGGACACATGGATGCTTCCACGGATTTACGGGAAGATTATCGCCAACGGTTCACGCACATATTCATCGACGAATACCAGGATCTCAATTACGCCCAATATCGCCTCGTGCGGCTGCTTGCGCCGCAGGACGGCGAACTGTGCGTTATCGGCGACCCGGACCAGTCCATTTACGGTTTTACCGGCGCCGATGCCGCCTTTTTCAGGCGATTCATCGACGACTATCCGTCAGCGGCCGTGATCCGGCTCGACCAGAACTACCGCTCCACCGCAACCATCCTCGAAGCCGCCGACCGGACCATCACCGGCCACAGCATCGATGACAGGCGCAGGCCCCTTGTGCCCAATGCTCCCGGGGCGACCGGCAGCGAAGAAGCCCGCATCAACCTGCTGAAGGTCCGATCAGACGTCCACGAAGCGGTTTGCGTGGGAAAAACGATTGAAAACTGGATCGGCGGACTGGATCTTTCCTACGACGATTTCGGAAAGCGCTCCAGCCTCAATGCTTCCGGCGCTTCCTTTTCCGATTTTGCGGTTATCTACCGGACCCGCGCCCAGGGCGACATTTTCGCAGAGACCTTCGGGAAGGCCGGCATCCCCTTCCGGCGGGCAGACCGGCAAAGTTTCATGAATACCCCCGGGATACGCGAAATACTCTGCGCCGTAAAACTCATGGAAGGCCTTGGATCGATACCGGACCTCGCCCGGCTGATCCGGTGGAAGATACCCGACTTTGAAAGCGTCGATCTCGAAGCCCTGGCGTCATGGGGCTACTCCAACGGGTACATGGCGAACGGAATCCTGGCCGAAGCCCACCGACTGGCAATTGACGGCATCAGCCCCCGGGGAAGGGACCGGATGAACGAATTCCTGGATCTACTGGCCGGCATAGCGGAAGAAACCGATGCGCTTCCGGCCGAAAAAAAAATCGACCGGATCGCCGGCGCTTTGATAGACGAGCGAAGCGGCAGCGGCAAAGAATACGAAGACGCCCTGTCCTTTCTGAAGCAGACCGCCATTTCATGCGGCGGCGGTCCGGAAGCCTTCATCAACGCCGTCGCACTCCGCTCGGATCCGGATTTTGCCGATCCTGCCGGCGAAAAGGTAACCCTCATGACCATGCACGCCGCCAAAGGACTCGAATTCCCCGTTGTTTTCATCACCGGGTGCGAAGACGGCCTCATTCCGCTTCATCACCGGCGGGAACCTACGGATCTCGCCGAAGAACGCCGCCTGTTCTATGTGGCGCTGACCCGCGCCCGCCGGGCCGTCTATCTCTGCTGCTCCGAAAACCGCTCCCTCTACGGGAAAACCGAAAACCTGCCGCCCTCTTCTTTCCTTCTGCCGATCCGGGACATGCTGGTCGAAAGACAACCCGAAGACGCCGCACGCCCTCGCTCCAGACAGGTACAGTTGACACTGTTTTCCTAAAAAATCAGTCAAAAAGCCCTCTCCCTGCCATTTTACAGGTTGAACATTTAGGGTAATTTTGCCAATATAACGCGCATCATCGATATCGTATTCAGACGAGGAAACAGGCCCATGGAGAGCCGGACATTCAGCGCCATGCTCATCGGACCCCGGGACAGGCAGGAAGACGCCATCTCCGACGGCAAAACGGTTTTGCAGGCCGACCTGCTAACCCGGAAAAACGGATCGTTTGCCGAGCGCATTCTGTTTGCCGTATGCGACGGCATGGGCGGGCATGATGGAGGGGAAATCGCCAGCATGTTCGTGTGTGAGCAGCTTGCCCGGATCCGGTGGAAAAAAGTCTCCAGCGCCCATGTACTGGAATTCCTTGCCGGCATCCAGCAGGAAGCGATGGTTCAACTGCCGGAAAACAGTGGAACGACCGTGGCCGGGCTGCTTGCGGGAAACGGGCGGGTCATTGCCTTCAACGCCGGCGACAGCCGCATATACCGCCTGGAAGCCGACGCCATCCACTATATATCCCATGACCACAGCCTGATACAGGAAATGATCGATCAGTCGATTCTGAATGCGAACAACGTCGGTTTTCACCCCCTTCGCAATGTGATCGAACTGGGTATCGGACCGGCGTTCGATGGCGCCTGGAACATCAAAAAAGTCCATATCCACGAAGAAGACCTGGAAACGCCATCTTACTACCTTTTGTGTTCCGACGGTTTGACCGATATTATAGGAGAGTCCGACATTCATGAACTGCTGATGCCGGATCCCGTGGAAAACGGAACAAGGCTGTACAACGCGCTGAAACAGAAAAGGCTTCGGGATAATACCAGCTTTATGATCGTAGAAATCCGGTAGCGACGCGGCCACGGCCCGGCAACACCGGAACAGCAGAGTGAACCGATGGAATCAATCATCAAAAAATGCCTTCCGACCTATGACGTGGTCCGCAAAATCGGATCCGGCGTTTACGGTTCCGTATACCTGGTGAAGGACAACCTCAAAAAACGGGCCGTCAAGATCGTCCCGATCATGGTGGAGCGGTCCCTGTCCAACCGGAGCCCCGGGGATCTCGACTCCAAAATCTCCCATGATTTCTATGCCATACAGGAATACTACCACCGGATAAAAGGCGAGTACATCGTTGAAATCTACGACTTTCACCTGGTCAACAAACAGGTTTCCAAGCAGGAGGCCAAAGCCTACCTCGTCATCCTGATGGAATACTGCCCGCACAACCTGCTCGACCGGGTGCTGGACAACTTTCCGCTATCCACGGAAGAAGCCCTATCCCTGATGATCGAGCTGGCCCGAATCCTGAAAAACCTCTCCGACCGCTCGGAAGACGCATTTATCGTAAAGGATTTAAAGCCGTCCAACCTGCTGATCAACCAGAAAGGCAGGCTGGTTGTGGGGGATTTGGGTGGCATCGAGCGGATCAGCAGCATGTCCGCATCCACCAGCGCCCAGTTCACGCCCAACTGGTCCGCACCGGAGCTCATCACTCACAGCGCGGCCCGGGGCGTCACAAGCCTGGTCTTCTCCTATGGCTTTGTATCCTATTTCATCTTTTCCGGAGCCCTGCCCTACGAGCACGAGAATTTCTCCGACCGCCTGCGCCGCATCAAGGAAAACGGCATTGTTTTTTCCCGAAAGGATATTCCCGTAAAAATCCGGGCGCTCATCCGGCGCTGCCTTTCCATCCGGGCGGCCGACCGGCCGCTCGATTTCAACGAGATCCTTGATTTTCTGGAAAACGAAAAACCGGAAGCGGCCGAAAAGCATCTTTTCCGCAGAAGAACCGACGGATCGTCAAGCCAGCCAGGGACAAAGGCGCATGCCGCCCCGCAAGCACCCGAAATACCGAACAACCCCGTCCAGACAGCCGGGCCGCATCCGCCGCCAAGACCAAAAACCGCATGGTCCCGCCAGAAGGGCGACACCTGGGAAGAGCCGGTCGTGGGCATACCGTTCACCTGGATTCCGGCCGGCCGATTTAAAATGGGGTGCGGAACGTGGGACGGGGAAGGAAAAAAGGATGAATACCCGGTTCACGACATCTACGTGGAAGGCTTCTGGCTCGCGGTGTATCCGGTAACACAGGACCAATGGAAGCAGGTCATGGTCAACTCCTTCTGGCAGAAGGTCCGGGGCAGTAACCCCTCCTGGTTCAAGATGGGCGGGAACTACCCGGTCGAGCAGATATCCTGGAACGACGCGAAAGACTTCATATCCAAGCTCACCGCCATCAACAACAACCGCTACCACTTCCGACTCCCCACGGAAGCGGAATGGGAATACGCAGCCCGAAGCGGCGGGAAGCCGGAAAAATACCCCGGCGGCATGGCGCCGGAAAGGGTGGCCTGGTTTTCCATCAACTCCGGCATGACCACCCAGCCGGTGGGCACCCTGGCCCCCAACGGCCTCGGCCTCTACGACATGAGCGGCAATGTCTATGAATGGTGCATCGACTACTACCACGACGATGCATACCAGCACCACACCCCCGAAAACCCCGTCAACACGAAAGAATCCTCCCGCAGGGTCATCCGGGGGGGCAGCTGGTCCAACTTTCCCAGCGAACTGCGGTGTTCCTACCGGGGGAGTGTGCACAGGGACTTCAAGGGCAATTTTCTCGGAATGCGCCTGGTCATGACGCCCATCAGCCGCAGGGGAGAAATCTGATATAATGGCGACAGGCCGTCAACGCCTGAAAACTGCCATCTTTTTTTCAAAAACATCCACGGCATGGTCAATGCCGTGCCATCCCGCACGATCCAGATGCCGGCCCACGGCCTGGCGGCTGATGGGTCCACCGGCGAATGCCGGCCAATTTGCAGCGATCTCCGCCTGGCGCCATCCCTTGAGGGCACCCTCAACGGCCATGGCCCGCCGGCTCCGCCATTGACCGCCGGCTGCCCCTGCGAGGCGCACGAGGGCATCCACCATCTCTTCATCCGGTATCGGTGTATGGCCCGGACCACTGGCTGCGGCACCCGGTGTGAGGCCCGGTGTGAAATGCGCTATAGATTCAGACATTGCACAGGAAGCAAAAGCGCACCGAATGAAACCGCGGCGCGGAGTGGTCATGCTTTCCAGAAGTTTCCCGGATGCCCGGTACGCAGCGCCGTCCCCGGCAGCCACGTTGCCGGGCGGCACGTAGTCCACGGACCCGATGCCGATGGCCATCCGCGTGTCGACGCCGGGGTGATCAATCCGGGAAATAATAAAGGCCCGGAAAAAGAGCGCCGCCCGCAGGGCCATGGTCGGATCAAAGAGAAGGGCCTGCCACCCGTCCCCCCGGAACACGTCAATATCCAAAGGCATCACCGGCCCGAAGGCGCGGACCAGTGAACGGCCGGCATCCCGGACGATCCCGGGCGCTTTCATTCGAACCGGGCGCGGCATTCCCGAAAAACCGGTAAAATCGCCCGTGATCACGGCCACGCAGCGACCAACCGCTTCGACTGCCTGTTCGTTTTCCATGGTGTTTGAAAGATCGTTCATTGTTTTTACAAGCGCCCCATCCTGCGGTATGTCACGAAAACTGTTTTATTCAACCGTCCGCCCCCGGGTTCCGGCCCAGAACTGAATTACGCCCGCCGCCATGGAAACACCGGTCAGGAAAAAGGCGACCTCCAAAGACGCCAGATCCATTACAATACCTGCAAAAAGAGACCCCGCCAGCATGCCCATGGAGTGTCCGACGGTAATAAGCGCCATGACCGTCCCCATGGCATTGTTCCGGTTTCCCCGCACCACCGCCAGGCCCATGACCGCCGGCATGGAAATTCCGCCGCCGATGCCAAAGACCAGCGTCGCTGCAAGCAGGCCATTAAACCCGTCCGCCTTGGCCATCAGCCCCATGGACAGGGCCACCACCACGCCGCCGGTCAGAACCATCCATTTTTTGCTCCACCGGTCGGAAAGGATACCCATGGGAACATGCATCAGCCCGCTAATGGCGACCCCCATCATGACCAGAAGCCCGATGGCGGAACTGGACAGGCCGAATTCAACGCTGCCGTGCACCGGTAAAAATCCCCAGACCGCACCAATGCAGGCCGTGTAGAGAAAACGAAAAAGAACCATGGAAACCAGCGTTGTATCGGCCATAAGCAGCCCCCATCGGACGGGGGCACGCCCGAGGGACGCGATTTTTTCCGAAGACACCGGGGGAAGCAGGCACAGGGAAAGAAAAAACGCCACAAGGGCCATGGCCGCCATGGAGCCGAAAGCCGTATCCATGCCGTAGTGATCGCGGATGACGCCGCCCATGAGGGGTCCCAGACTAAGCCCGATGAAAACGGACATATTGAAAATGCCCATTGTCATCCCTTCCTTGCCCTTGGGCGTGATCTCTCCCACATAGGCCTGAGCTACGGGCATGATCATGGCCGACGCGATCCCCTGTATCAGCCGGATCACGATGAGCGTGTAAACCTGATGGGCCAGGATGAAAAACAGGGAGATGATAAAATAGAAAAACAGTCCCGCCACCAGAAAGGGCTTCCGGCCGTGGATATCCGAAAGCCGCCCGAAAACAGGCAAAAAAATGGAGCGGGAGAGAGAAAACCCACCGAAAATCATGCCGATGAAAAACCCGCCGGCGCCAAGCTCCTTCGCGTAGACGGGAAGAAGCGGAACGACGATCCCCACCCCCGTGACCGTGGCGAACAGGGCGAAAAACAAGGTTACGAATATTTTGGTGTCAAGTTTGTTCATTAATACCGGCTAATCGTCGTCCTTCCGGAGCCAGACCCGTGTCGCTCCCCAGCCGCCGGCCTCCGGCGGCGCATCCGAAAAATGATCCACTAGCCGATGCTTCGCCAGTATGGACCCGACGCGCTTTTTTAGCACCCCCGTGCCTTTGCCATGGATAATGCGAACGGAATAGATCCCCTTTTCCAGGCAGGCCTCGAGATAATCGCCGATCAACGCATTGACCTCCTGCGGCCGGAATGTATGCAGGTCCAGTTCATCGGTGATGGGAATCTCGACCGGGTCCGGAAACCAATCCGGTTCGCCATCGTCTTTTTCATTGATGCCATCGTCGCCAGAAACCATGTCCGCTCCGTTACTGTTTTATGCAAATTACGATGAGTCGACCTTGACACACTCGTAAAAGATCGCGATCCGAGGGCTTTGTAAAGTTCAAGATCAAGGCTTGTGCAATTTCGAAGGATGCAGCGTACTTGGCGTACGTGTATGTCTACGAGGCGTAAGCCGCAAATTCTGAGAAATTGCGCGCAGGCGCAGATATTGGACTTTTTACAAAGTCGTCAACCTTGATTTTTCCGTGCGATGTGTCACAATACCATACCATGTACCGGTAGGGATTGAAACCGAAAGGAAACAGATCGTTTATGGATATCGGCATTTCCGCTCTGATCGCTCTCACGGCGGGCGCGTACCTGTTTGGCGCCATCCCCTTCGGACTGCTTTTGGCAAAATATTTTCACAATACAGACCTTCGGCTCGTCGGCAGCGGCAACATCGGGGCCACCAACGCACGACGGGTGGGCGGATGGCCCCTGGGACTGGCAACGCTCGTGCTGGATGCGGCAAAAGGGGCCATACCGGCCGGCATCGCCCTTATGTTACTGGGCAAAGACGGCCACGCGGCCCAGGCGGCCATCTGCATCGTCGCTTTTGGGGCTTTTGCGGGGCATCTGTACCCGGTGTATCTGGGTTTTACAACCGGCGGGAAGGGGGTTTCGACGGCGGGGGGCTGTTTTATGGCATTGTCTCCCTGGGCGCTTGCATCCGCCATAACCGTTTTCATCGTGGTGGCGGCACTGGGCCGCCGCGTGTCCGCTGCATCCCTGGCGGCCGCGGCAACGCTTCCGGCGGCGGTTTTCCTGGCGGAAAACAGCATAATAATGGCAGCGGGCGCGGTTGTCTTTTCCGCTGCCGTCATCTGGCGCCACCGGGAGAACATCGCCCGGCTCGTCAATGGAACCGAACCCCGGCTATAGTTAGTGGCCGAACGAAAACCAGGATTTTTCGTCAAGGTCAAGGACGGTCGAAAATTTTAACCGCAGGAATACTTTGCGTATTTTGAGGATTAAAATTTGAGCC
>SLPT01000281.1 GCA_007131845.1 Desulfobacteraceae bacterium
ACTCTGTATATTCTTCCCCGGTTTCATGATTTTTTACACGAAGGGTTTTTGCAAAGCGATCAACGGCCAGCACCTCGCTTCGGGATCGCACATCGATGCGATAGCGTTTTCTGAACAATTCCTCCGTGGCGACCAGCAGATCATCGCGTTTTTTGATCACCTGACCGATATGATAGGGAAGCCCGCAGTTGGCAAAGGAAATGTAGTGTCCTCTTTCGAACATCACGATTTCTGCGTTTTCATCCAGGCGGCGCGCACGGGCTCCCGCAGTCGCCCCGCCGGCAACCCCGCCGACAATTACAAGCTTCATGGACATGACAGTATCCCCTTCTGTATCGTCAATTGTTCTTCCGTAAGCCCTCGCCCGCTAAAGCCCTGTTCCAGGGCAGCGGCAATGGTGTCCGTATTACATATTACAAAAAAACCGATTATATCAAGGCTAAACAGGTAAAGTATGAAGGATGAAAACAAAAAGGAGTATCCGTGTGACCTGCGGCCATCCACGGGCAAAAACGGGTTATTGCCTGTGGATGGCCGCAGGTCAGCACGGATGCGCATAGATCCCGTACAGGATCACGGGGAAAGGAGGATGAATGATCGCAGGGTGTTGCATGTGAATCCAGCCGGATTCAATACAGGCCGGATCGATTACAGGACGATTACCTTGTCGGCCAAGTGCATAGCCGTGACGATATCGAGCATATTCGTGGTTTCTCCGACCCGCTTCCTTGCGGTAAGCTCGTAATGTTCGAGGCAGGTTCCGCAAACCAGGATCGTAACACCCTGTGCTTCATACTGCTGCAGCGTATCAACCACTTCAGACGTTTCGATTGCAAGCTTCACGCCGTTGTTCACGAAAACAAGCCGCCACAGATCGGCTCCGAACTCACCGGCGGTACGGATATAGTTGATCATCAGCTTTTGTCCGAGGGTGTCGTCTCCATACCCCATGCGATCGGTGGTTATCATGACCATGATCCGGCGCTGACCGGGTTCCTCTCCGGACGGCTGAGTGATTTGGGCCGGCAAAGCCTCCTTTTCATCCTGCGCGCTTTCGGAGCGAACACCGGTAATGTGAACGTCCTCATTCCGCGTTTCTTCTTTCACTGCGTATCCCATGGACTTCAAAAACCGGCAAACATTCTGTCTGGCGGCGTCGTTGTTGACGATAACGCAAAACGTATGCGGCGTTTCCGTTTCAACGGCCTCCCGTGCCATCAGCACGGGAGCCGGACAATCCCGGTCCCTTGCATCAACGATTTTCATCACTGTATTCTCCGAAATATTTTTTCTGACCTGAACTATGATGGACTCTTAAAAAGTCGCGACCCGACGGCTTTATAAAAAGTTCAAGATCAAGACTTGGCGATTTCGAAGAATGCAGAGTACTTATCGTACGTAAAATTCTGAAATCGCGCGTAACGCTGATATTGGACTTTTTACGAAGCCGTCAACTGTGAGTGGCCATTGCCAACTTCTACGGCCAGCAACTACGACTCGATAAGCCGGACGCTGAAAACCCGCTCCGACTCCGGCTCGCCTCGGAACGAAAACGATGCGCTTCCTTCGTCAGCACATCCTATGGCCTGATTGAGGAACTCATAGGATGTGCTGACGAAGGAAGCGCATCATACACACAATTCACCCATGATAGCCTTATCAGCAATACTGGCCCGTCCACTCCCGGTGTTGCTCAAGGCTAATCTAAACCACATGATCTTTCTCCCCTATAAAATGACTTAATTTATAGCCTTGAACCCAATAAATCAAATTGCTATTTCCTATTGTATTGGATATGTTGTATTCAATTTTTCTATACTCTAAGCTCATTTCAGGTATACCTTACAGGAGCGGAGGGCTGAACCAAATCATTATGCCACGGCATGGAACACTTTCCGGATCCTGTTATGAAGTATATTTCTCGCTGATCCGGCAGAAACAAAGTCCCGTTCTGCCGCGTAACCGTCGGAATAAATATTCGGAGAATTATATTTATGGATATCTGGCAACTCAGGATATTTCAAAAGGTCATCGAAATGGAAGGTTTTTCAAAGGCAGCGGCAGCGGTTCACCTTACCCAGCCGACTGTGAGCAGCCATATCCGGGATCTTGAAGAGCACTTTGGATGCCGGCTGGTGGATCGCATGGGAAAGCGAACCCTTCCTACGGGTGCCGGCCGGCTTCTCTACGATTACTCCCGGAAAATTACGCGCCTTGCAGAGGAGGCAGAGGAGGCCATGGCCCGGTTCATGGGTGTAATCGGCGGAAACCTTGTGGTCGGCGGCAGCACGATACCCGGAAACTACATCCTTCCCCGGCTGATCGGCAGTTTCAAAAAGCGCTACCCGGAAGCCCGGATTTCCATCGAGGTGGGAGATACCCGGCAGATGGTTGAGGCCATCGCGGACAGTGAAATCGATTTCGGCGTTGTGGGCGCCCGGGTCAATCATGCCGGCATCGTCCAGGAAGAACTCTTCGACGATGAAATGCGGCTCATCGTTCCTGCAGGCCACCGCTGGGCAAGGCAGCAGACCGTGACCGTCGGCTCGCTTGCAAAAGAACCGTTCATCATGCGGGAGCAGGGCTCCGGCACCCTGAAGTCCCTGGAAGCCAGCCTGGCGGCAAAAGGTCTCCGGACAGGGGATCTTACCGTGGCTGCGACTTTAGGCTCCACCACCTCTGTCATTCAGGGGATCAAGTCCGGCATCGGCGTTTCGGTCCTGTCATCCATCGCCGTGGCGGATGATATACGTGCGAAAAGCCTTGTGTCCCTTCCGGTACGCGGCCTTGATTTGCGGCGGCATTTCTACCTGACCTATCACAAGAGCCGATCCCGCTCGCCGCTTTGCGATGCGTTCATGGATTTTCTACGCTTCGTTGAAAGGCCGGATCCGGAACGGGACGCGCCGGCATGATATGGACATTGACGGTTTATTACGGAAAGTGCTATGATCCCAAACCATAATACCTGTCTCAATTTCGGGCCACAAATGGCAGGTAAGAAGCAAGCACCCCGGCCCGCAAAGCCATATAGTCAATCCGATCGCACAGTACCGGAGTCCTATGGAAAGCAGGATCCATCTCGATAATATTACCATCGTACTGCACCGCCCACGGTTTCCTGAAAACATCGGCTCGGTTGCAAGAAGCATGCGTAACATGGGAATATCCCGTCTTCACGTGGTTTCGGAGGAGGAAATCAACGTGGACCGGGCCCTGGTGCTTGCAACCCACGCCGCTGCCGATGTCATTCATGACATGAAGCAATTCAGGGATCTTAAAAGCGCTGTTGCCGATGCAGGATATGCCGTGGGAACCACCGCCAGGCTCGGAAAATCCCGCCGCCTGGTCAAAACACCGGCCCTGATGGCCGAAACGGTCGTACCCATCAGCAGGAAAAACCGCATTGCCGTGGTTTTCGGGCCGGAGGACCGGGGGTTGACCAACGACGAACTCCGAAACTGCCATGATCTTGTCACTATCCGGACTGCGGACTTCTCCTCCATCAACCTGGCGCATGCCGTCATGATTGTCTGCTACGAACTGTTCAATGCGTCCAGCACGGCAAACGCCGCACATTTTCCCAGACTTGCCCTCAGACCGGAACTGGATGCCATGTACGAACAACTCAAACATATCCTGGTACGCATCAGTTTTATTCAGCCGGACAATCCCGAATACTGGATGGACCGCTTCCGCCGTTTTTTCTCACGCCTGCCCCTTCGGGCGGGCGAAGTTTCCATCATACGGGGAATCTGCCGCCAGGTGGACTGGTACGGACGCAAATGCTATGAGGACGGGAAAGCCGGCCGCGCGCCCGATTTCAAGGTACAATCCGATCCCGAAAAATCCGCGACGCAGCCAGATAGGAAAACCGGTTGAGAATTTGAAACATTCGCCTGATTGCGTTATTGTTGTAAAATGTTATGATCGTATAAGAAATCTACAGTGGGCGGCTTAGTAACAGGTTCTAATGAAGCCGCATGAATCCCGAAAAATTAAACCCGTCAGTCATAACGTCTGATTCCGGTAGATGATGCGTAACGCAGATAGTGGACTTTTCATGAAGCTGTCAGTCATGTTTTTGTAAACCGTTACATTATACAACACAGGAGGTGCGGGATGGACAAGATTTTGCGGATCAACATGGGCCCCGGTGGAGAACCGACCAGCAGAACCGAAGCGGTCGGCGATTATGCCGGCCTCGGCGGACGGGGGATGACATCGGCCATTGTAGCAAAAGAAGTACCACCGACCTGCCACCCCCTCGGGGAGGACAACAAGCTGGTTATCGCGCCTGGACTGCTCGGTGGAACGACCGGTGCCATGAGCGGAAGGGGTTCCGTGGGATGCAAAAGCCCGCTTACCGGCGGTATCAAGGAAGCCAATTCCGGCGGACAGCCCGCCCAAATGCTTGGCCGGCTGGGATACGCGGCCCTCGTCCTCGAAGGAAAGCCTAAAGACGACACGCTCTATATGATCCGTATCAGCTCAGACGGCGTTGAAATCAAGGCCGCACCGGCGCTGAAAATGAAGGGCAACTACGACACGGTTGAAAATCTGAAAAATGAATACGGCGATAAGGTTTCCTGCATCTCCATTGGCCAGGCCGGTGAGATGAAGCTGGCCTCCGCTACCGTTGCCTTTACGGACATGGAACAGCGGCCGGCGCGTCATGCAGCACGCGGCGGCGTCGGGGCGGTCATGGGCGCCAAGGGCGTTAAGGCCATCGTTATCGATGATACCGGAGCATCCATGCGCTCTCCCAAGGATCCGGAAAAATTCAAGGCCGCCAACCGGGCTTTCGTGGACGGACTCAAGAAGCACCCGGTCACGGGCCAGGGACTGCCGGCATACGGAACCAACGTGCTTACCAACGTGGTCAACGAGGCCGGAGCTTATCCCACCTACAACTTCAAGACCGGGCGCTTCGATGGCGCCAGCGCTATTTCCGGGGAAACCCAGGCGGAGACCATTACCGCACGCGGCGGAAAAGCCACGCACGGATGTCACCGGGGCTGCGTGATCCGGTGCTCCGGCATATGGCATGACAAGGACGGCCATTACCTTACCAAGCAGCCCGAATATGAAACCGTCTGGTCACACGGCGGCAACTGCGGCATCAGCGATCTCGACACCATTGCAATGCTTGACCGTCTCGATGACGACTACGGCGTGGATACCATCGAGATGGGCGCCACCATCGGCGTGGCCATGGAAGCGGGCCTCGTGGAATTCGGGGATGCAGAAGGCGCGATCAATCTTGTCAAAGAAGTTGGAAAAGGGACGCCTCTCGGCCGGATTCTCGGAAGCGGGGCGGCCGTCACCGGCAAGGCTTTCGGCGTCGAGCGGGTACCCGTGGTGAAAAACCAGTCCATGCCGGCATACGATCCGCGCGCTGTTCAGGGAATGGGCGTCACCTATGCCACCAGCACCATGGGCGCCGATCATACCGCCGGTTACGCGGTCACCGCCAACCTGCTGGGTGTGGGCGGCAATGTCGATCCCCTGACGCCCGAAGGACAGGTGGAACTCTCCCGGAATCTCCAATACGCCACCGCGGCCATCGATGCTACGGGCATGTGCCTTTTCGTGGCTTTTGCCGTTCTGGATCAGCCCGAGACCTTCCAGGCGATGATCGACATGATCAACTCCTTTCACGGTCTTGAGCTTACCGGGGATGATGTGACCGCGCTGGGAAAAAAGATCACCAAAATGGAGCGGGATTTCAACACGGCGGCGGGCTTCAATAAAACCGACGACCGGCTCCCGGATTATTTCCGGAAAGAGGCGCTCGCGCCCCATAACGTGACGTTCACGGTATCCGACGACGACCTTGATACGGTTTTTTCGGATCTGTAATCCGCATTAAAGGAGCCGGACCATAACCGGGATTGCGAAACCCGCCGGACGCCTTGTTTCAACCCCCGGGCCGCCCGTTTGAAACCCAGCGGGCGGCCCGGGAAAAACGGGTTCGACCGGACCGGCAACCGACACGGTTTCACATCGTTTCACCGGGACGTCAGGCAAAACCCTTCAAACGGATCCATATGGGCACAACAGACATCGGCAGCGAGGACCGCATCGAAATGACCGCGCCCGGAGGCGCGCATGGCATATTTTCCGGTATTTCCGGATTCGGGTTCCTCATCGATGCGCCTCCCGGGGCCTCCATCCGGGAAATGCTAAAAGACATCATCGGCCTCGATGATGATTATATCAGAGACAGCATCGGAACCATACTGTACAACGGCAAGCCGGTCGATGATATGGATGCCTGGAAAATCGGAAAAAACGCCTCCATTGCAGTTTCAGCCGCCCTGCCCGGGGTTTTCGGCGCGGCCTTCCGAAAGCAGGGGAAATACGCGGGGCTCCGTCCCGTGTGCGATCAGGACAATTCATCGCCAGGTGAAGCCGATCCTGCTTGTGAGAACGAAAAACCATCCGTTGTGCTAAAGCTCTTCAACCAGTCCGACAGGGACATCGCACCCGGACTCCTTGCGAACGGTGTGCGTATGACTGCAAAGAGTTTCTGCGCATTCTGGGAAAACCGGCTCCGCCTTACCGGCCCCGCAAATATTCGTATCGGGTTAAACGGCCGGCCGGTTGCCCCTGAAGCCCTCTGCAGGGGCATCGAAACCAGCAGCGTTTTGGTTAGGCTGCGATCGGGGGACGCATAGGAACAACGATAACAGATCCGGATGCAGCGCCTGGAAACATTTGACCGTGTCTTTCGGGCCGATGGAAATCAGAAAAAAAGGATCAAACAGCCAGCAGGAGCAGGCTGCTTGCAGTCAGGTGAGTGCTTTGAAAATCGACGTATTCTTGTATGCAACACTTTCGAAATACCTGCCGGAAGGCAGCACGAACCGGTCGACCACCCTGAATCTACCGGAAGGCGCCATTGTCCGGGATATCATCGAAGCGCTGGGTGTTCCGGAAATGAGCGTCAAGCTGATTTTCATCAACGGCAGCCACGCCCGCATGGAAACCCCCCTTTCCGAAAACGACCGCATTGGGCTTTTTCCCCCGGTCGGCGGCGGATAATCAAAACGACGCCGCTAAACCGCCGCATCCCTTTCTCCCGCAAACGCCGCCAGGCTGAAAAATTTCAGTGTATCCTTGGTCATTCGGATATATTCCTTCCGATCAAGGTCCACCATGGGGCGAAAGAAATTTTCTCCGGACACGTAGTTGTGAATGGCATTCATGATGTTGAGTACCTTCATCCTGGCATCCGGCGGGACGTTGCGCCGGTGTTCAGATAGTCCCATGGAGTAGGCGATGTCGGATATGTATTCCGGAACCTGGAAATCCATGATCTTTCCGTGCCG
This sequence comes from Desulfobacteraceae bacterium, assembly GCA_007131845.1. Taxonomy (GTDB): domain Bacteria; phylum Desulfobacterota; class Desulfobacteria; order Desulfobacterales; family Desulfosalsimonadaceae; genus B1SED10-16. The sequence goes on from SLPT01000281.1 coordinate 7,335, forward strand.
CGTCTTCATGAAATAGCGCATCAGCGTGAGGTTCGATATCTCCGGGTTTTCGAAAAGGTAATCGACCATCTCGTCGATGGCGATATCGAGACGGGTCCCCAGGGGTTTTCCCCTGATTTTTTTCTCTACTTCCACCAGCTTGCACCGGAGCCCCTCGTTGATATCCCGGATGACCGCCTCGTAAAGATCTCCCTTTTCCCCCCAGTGATAGTACAGGGTTGAAATATCGATATCAACCGCCTTGGCGATCATCCGGGTCGTGGTTCCGTGAAACCCGTATTCACCGAAAACCTTCCGGGCTGCAAAAAGGATCTTCGCCTTCATGGATTCCGGATTTTTTTTCGCTTTTTCCAGTGCTGTTGTCATATATTTACTATCCGTTTAATTGAACCGGCTTGCGGGCGTATGTGTTAAAACACACCCGTTTTTTTGAATTCTTGGATTTCGGCCTCCGAATAGCCGATTTCTGATAAAATTCTGAGTGTATCGGCACCAAAATCCGGCGGAACCGTCCGCACCCCGCCCGGGGTGCGCGACATCCTGACCGGTGTGCCCAGTACCGGTAGCGGTGATTGACCCTCCCGATCGATACCGACAATCATTTCCCGCTCATGGAACAGGGGATCGGAGAGGGCCTCGTCCATGGTTTTAACCGGTGCCCAGCAGATATCCTTTCCGGCCAGGGCTTTTTCCCACCAGGCAAGGGGGTGGCGAATAAACTGCCTCCTGAAATAATCGATGATTTCGTCTTTCCGGTTCTCGTCGTATTGCAGATCAATATATTCCGGAACTTCGAAAAACTCGCAGAGCACCTTCCAGAATCGGTTTTCCACCGCGCCGATGGATATATAGCGGCCGTCTGCCGTTTGATAGATATTGTAGCAGGCGTAGCGGTGAGAAAAGAGAAAATCGGAACGTTTCGGGCTCTGGCCGGTCAACTGCCGCATAGTGAATGCCAGGGTTAGCAGGCTGAAGCTTCCGTCTGTCATGGAGATATCGATGTACTGGCCTTTTCCGGATCGCTGCCGCTCCACCAGCGCCATCAGGATGCCGATGACCGCGTTCATGCCGCCGCCCGCCATATCGGCGATCTGAATGCCGGGAATCACGGGGGAACCGTCCCTGTCTCCGATAAGGTCCAGGACGCCGGCAATGCTTAAGTAATTGACGTCATGCCCTGCTTCGTCCCGGTAGGGCCCGGTCTGTCCGTACCCCGAAATGGAGCAGTACACGATGGCCGGGTTTACGGCGGAGACGGCAGCGTAATCCACCCCGAGCCTTTCGGTTACACCGGGCCTGAATCCTTCCAGGATCACATCCGCCGCTTTGGCAAGCCGGAAAAAGATCGCCTTTCCCTTCTCCGATTTCAGGTTGAGGGTCATGTGCTCCTTGTTCCGGTTGACCCCGCCTTCCTTCATTGCTTCGCCGGCATAGCGCCGGTCTTCGATGGCAATGACCCGGGCGCCGTGGTCGGCAAGAATCATCGATGCATAAGGGCCGGGCAGCAGCCTGGAAAGATCCAGAACCGTAATGGCGTCCAGCGCACCTTTCGTCATGGGACCTCCGGATTGGGCATATATTAATGGTATATCCTGATCGGTTAAAAAAAAAGGCCGGGTATAAAGACATGCAGTGAATACACTTACAAAAGCAGGCTTCCGGACCCGGTTATACAATCACTATAAATGTATCACCGGCTTTAAAATTTGTCCATCATTTGATTCCATCGGCCAATAGGAAAATGATCGGAACAGTGATCCGAAACCTGAAAAAGTTATCGAAAGCGGAAAAATATTTTGACAGAACCATGAAAACCGAATAAAATTCCCCATCATTTGATGGAAATCCGAAAACAATCCCGCCCACTAACAGTATCCGGTTTTAGATGATCACTTCACCCAATTGTCCAACCCGAATTAGTCAAGGAGGCGCAGCATGGCACTGAACCTGGATGCCGAAGGCCAGAAAATCGGCCCCGTGCAAAAACAATACAACTGGAAGGATACGGTTCTCTATGCCCTGGGCGTAGGAGCAGGTTTCGACGAACTCGAGTACGTCTATGAAAAGGACCTCAAGGTAATCCCCAGCTTCGGCATTGCAGCGGTTTTTGA
>SLPT01000321.1 GCA_007131845.1 Desulfobacteraceae bacterium
ATGACTTCGTGGAGCTCATCCAGGGAGAGGCTGAAATTCTCCAGGAATGCATAGAGTTCCGGTTGGTCCGTGTCCAAGCCCTGGCGGGCCACCTTGTTGATGGTCTCCTCTGCGCCGAAAACGCCTTCCGGATCTTCAAGGTACTTGAGATCCCACTTGCCGAACTTCCAGTGCGGGGTCCAGCCGGTTACGATAACCCAGTCTCCGGAGTCGTACTTGTCGCCCAGAACGGCCGTCATCATGGCATCGCTGCTCTCCATGAGATCTATATCGTCCATACCATATACCTCCAGGGCCTCTTCGGCGCGGCTCATAATGCCCGCGCCGGGGTCGATGCCTGTGATCTCCCCGTTGAACCGGTCGGCATAATCGTTAATCTCAGCCATGGAATCGATTTCCACATACGTCGGTACGACCAGGCCGATTCTGGCACCCTCGATCGCCGGGCCCATATTGACCACGTTATCCCCCACCCTGTCGAGGTAATGGCCGTGAGTGACTGGCAGCCATGCGCTGGTGATGAAGTCCACATCTCCTGAGGACAGAGCCTGCCACATAGCGGCCGCGCTGACCGGCGTCAGGTCAATGGTGTAATCCATGTTCGCTTCCACGGCAGCCTCAACCACGTGAGCGGTAGCAGTGGCGCATGCCCACTCGACGTAAGCCATTTCCGCTTTCTGTTTGGCCATTGCGTTGGCCGCAAAAGCAAATACCGAAAAAAACGCAATGACAACCATGACAAGAATCGTTCGTTTTTGAAGTCGCATACAATGCCTCCTTTACATAAACGTTTGTTGTTATATTACCGGGCAGCAACAGGCACGAAACAACTATTCCCCCTGCTGCGCCTGCCCTTTGCCGCCGTACTGCTGCATAACCCGGTCCAGAATAATGGCGACAATCACGATGCCGATGCCGGCTTCGAATCCTCTTCCCATTTCAAGCCGCTGAATCGCCCGCCAGACCTCTCCGCCAAGGCCCCTGGCTCCGATCATGGCCGCAATGACAACCATGGAAAGAGCCAGCATGATCGTCTGGTTGACACCGGCGATGATCGTCGTCTTGGCAATGGGAAGCTGCACCTTGAACAGCTTCTGGGATTTCGAAGAGCCAAAGGCATCGGCGGCCTCCACCAACTCCTTGGGCACCTGCTTGATCCCCAGGCAGGTGAGCCGGATGCAGGGCGGAACCGAAAAGACCACGGTGGAAAATATGGCGCCCACAGCGCCCAGCCCGAAAAACGGTATTGCCGGGATCAGGTAGACAAATGCCGGCATGGTCTGCATAATGTCCAGAATCGGCGTGATAATTTTGTATGCGGTCTGACTGAGTGCCGCCAGGATGCCCATAGGAATTCCGATACCCACGGCAATGAGCGTCGATATGAGTATGAGGGCCAGGGTGCTCATGGTGGCCCCCCACAATTGCATGTTCCAGATGAGAAACAGGCCAAGAAACGTAAACAGCCCGATTTTCCAGTTTCTGGACAGAAACCATGCGAGCGCCGTAAACACGAGCATCACAACAATGGGCGGGGGATACATCAGCGCGCTCACGATCCAGTCGATGCCTGTGGATGTTATGGCGGCAAATCCCCTGGTGGCGAATGCCAGATGGTCCACCAGGAAATCGATAATCGCCTCGATTACCGCTCCGACCGGTATTCTGTACATATCCATTATTCCGTTCCCCTTTCTGCAAGACCGGCCAATAGCGATCCCCGGATGACAACGCCCTTAAGGCGCTGGGCTTCGTCCACAACCGGGATCGGGTAATTCGACCTGGCCAAAAGTGGTATGATTTCAACAGCGGGTGTATCCAGTCTGACGGTTTCGATGTCCGTCTGGGTGACCTTTTCCAGTGTATGATCGCCGCGCTTAACGGCCTCTGAAGCGTCTTCCGCGGATACATATCCCAGCAGTTTCCGGTCCTTCCGGACAAAAATTCCGGATATGTGGGAATGCCGCATTTTCCGGAGCGCCGACTTGGGGCCGTCGGTTTCGTAATAGGCCATTTCCTTGGGCTTGAGCATGACCGATTCCGCGGTGATGACCTTGGCCATATCCACATCCTGAACGAACTTGGCCACATATTCATCCGCCGGATTGGTCAGGATTTCCTCGGCAGTCCCGGACTGGACGATGAAACCGTCTTTCATCAGCACGATGCGGTCGCCGATCTTGAGCGCCTCGTCCAGGTCGTGACTGATAAACACGATGGTTTTTTGCATTTTGTCCTGGAGCTGAAGCAGCTCGTCCTGCATGTCGCTGCGGATCAAAGGATCGAGCGCACTGAAGGCCTCATCCATGAGCATGATATCGGAATCGAGCGCAAGAGCCCTTGCCAGGCCGACGCGCTGCTGCATACCGCCTGAAAGCTGTGAGGGGTAAGAGTCCTCATTCCCCTTCAACCCCACCTGGATAATGGCCTCCATGGCCCGCTCCCGGCGCTTGGACAACTCGACATTCTGAATCTCCAGCCCGTAGGCGACGTTATCCAGGACGGTCCGGTGCGGAAACAGGGCGAAATTCTGGAATACCATGCTCAAATGCTTCAGGCGGAACTGCCGCAGTTCCTCCGGATTGAGGGCGGTAACATCCGTGTCTGCGACGTGGATTTTTCCGCTGGTCGGATTGATCAGGCGATTCAGGCATCGGACCAGGGTGGACTTTCCGGAGCCGGAAAGCCCCATGATCACCAGAATCTCCCCCTCCTTTACCGTGAAGGAAACCCCTGCGACGCCAATGGTATTTTTGGTTTTTTCCAGGATATCGGCCTTTGAATACCCCTGCTTCATCATCTCGATTCCCTTTTCGGGGCTGGGGCCGAATACCTTATAGACATCTTCTACAACAATTTTTTCCATTCCAGTTATCCGAATTTAGGCGGTTAGCATCGGAGGCCCAGGATATATCGTCCTATAACACGCTATATATAAACGATATACACAAAAACCAAAGGGCCCCTCATACTTTCTTTGTTTCTTCTTACTGCCTTTCGTTCTACTTGTTATATTATTAATTTTCCTATATTCGCACAAACACGTTGATTTATCAATGTTTAATTTTTCCTTCTTTTTGCCGGAGGCTTAGCAAACAAAATGTTTCCGGGGGGTTACCCTGTCTGTCAAAATTTTTTTGGCTACTAATACAAGCAGTTATAAAGCCACCCCCAGCATAGATAACTTTTTGAATTGCATCCGCTAATCCTTACAATTATAACGTCTTTAAAAACAACCTATAGAAAAGATAACGGAACATAAAAATGTTGCAACCCCCGTTCCGGCAACTACCGTACCGAACCGCAAAAAACCCGATCTATCCGGCCGAAAAAAATTGTTATGCCGGCAATTGACACCATAGCCTCCTTTTTCCTGGCATCCCTGCTGCTGGCCGTATCTCCGGGGCCTGATATCATTTTTGTCCTGACCCAATCCATAATCCAGGGTCCGAAAGCGGGCCTTGCCGTCATGGCAGGACTGTGCTCCGGCCTTGTGGTTCACACAACCGCTGTGGCTGCGGGCGTAGCCGCCATATTTCATGCATCTCCTGCAGCGTATGCAACATTGCGAACAATCGGCGCCTGCTACCTGCTTTATCTCGCCTGGCTTGCATTCCGCGCCTCCGCGGCCTCCACCGAAATGTCCGGCAGAAAAACAGTGCTCCTTCCGAGGCTCTATATGCGCGGTGTCATCATGAATATCACCAACCCCAAGGTGACGATTTTCTTTCTGGCCTTTCTTCCGCTCTTTGCCGAGCCCGAGCACGGGCCGGTGGCCTTCCAGATCATTGGACTGGGTCTGCTGTTCATCATTTCCACCATCCTGGTATTTGGATTCGTCGCCCTTACTGCCGGATCCGTCGGACAATGGCTCAACCGGACCCCGGCAGCATGGCGGGTCATGAATATCATCGCCGGAATCGTATTTATCCTTCTGGCCGGAGGGCTGCTTCTGGATCTCGGATAGCCTCCTGTTTCACCCGATTCATCCGGTTGTCCGGGCTCTGAATAATGTGATACACTATCACAAACACCTTCTGCAGATATGCAGATATAACGACAAGGAAATGGCACAGGGTCGAATGAAAACGAAAAAAAAGAAAAAGCGGCTGATGAAGCGGCCCGGTGCCCGGAAAATCCGGTTTATCCTGGCACTGGCACTGATCCGCATCATGCGGATCATCCCTCGCTCATGGGCGCTTTCAACGGGAAAAAACCTGGGGCTGCTGTATTACCGGATCGGAAACAAATACAGGAACAGGGCGCTTTCAAACCTGACGATGGCCTTCGGAAATGAAAAATCCGAAGCCGAAATCCGGCGAATCGCACAAGGCGTGTTCGCCCATTTCGGTGAGACAGCAGCCGATGCCATCCGTATACCCCTGTATGCCGGAGAAAAGATCGGGGCGGTCGTCCGGCCGAAAAATTTTCATTATGCAGAAAAAGCGCTTTCCGGCGGCAGGGGGGTCATCTTCCTGACCGCCCATTTCGGCAACTGGGAGTTGCTGGGCGCATGGCTGGCTGCAAAGGGATATCCCATCCGGGTGGTGGGAACCCCCGCAGGCGATCCCGGATTCGACCGACTGATCGTGGAAACGCGTAACCAGGCGGGCTACTACAATATCGCCCGGGGAAAATCCCCCCGGGAAATCATCCGTGCAATCCGCGACGGTTATTCACTGGGTTTTCTTATTGATCAGGACACGGATGTAAAGGGAGTATTTGTGGATTTCTTCGGGAAAAAAGCGCATACGGCCACGGGTCCCGTGGTTCTTGCAAGCCGTTATCAAATACCTGTCATACCGGCATTTGCCCGCATGAAAGAAGACCGGACCTATGAAGCCGAATTTTTCCCGCCTATTTCGCTTGCAGACACCGGCAACCCGGAAAAGGACATCCTCACCAACACCCAGCGATGCTCAGATATCTATGAAACCGTCATCCGGCGTCATCCGGAGCAATGGGCATGGATGCACAAGCGATGGAAAAAACAGCCGGAAGGATGATGCACGATGCATCCCTTCCGGCCGCAAAAACAACAGCGGGACAACCGGAATGCTCCGTATCAGTCTCCCGTATCAGCCTTTTTGATTCCTGAGCGCTTCAATGCGCGCCTCGAGCGGCGGATGGGTCATAAAAAGATCCTTCCAGGAAGCCTTTCGCTCCTGCTTGCCATTGATTCCGAAAGACTTCATCTGATCGGGGAGCGGCTCCTGGGTGCTTCTCCGGAGAGCCTCCAGCGCGGAGATCATCTTTTCGCGGCCGGCAAGCCGGCTTCCGCCCGAATCCGCCCGGAATTCACGCTGGCGACTGAACCAGAACACGATCGTGGAGGCCAGGATACCGAATACGATCTGGGCCACGATGGTGGTGACAAAAAATCCGATTCCGTGTCCTTCCTCGTTTTTCAGGATCACCCGGTCGACGAAATGCCCCACCAGCCGGGAAAGAAAGATGACAAAGGTGTTCACCACGCCTTGTATAAGGGTGAGAGTTATCATGTCGCCGTTGGCCACATGACTGATCTCATGGCCGAGTACCGCTTCCACCTCGTCCTGCTTCATATTACGCAGCAATCCGGTGCTAACGGCTACCAGGGCGTTGTTCCGGGACATGCCCGTGGCAAAGGCGTTGGGGGCAGCAGAATCGAAAACAGCCACTTCCGGCATTCCGATTCCTGCAGACTGCGCCTGCTTCCGTACCGTCTCCAGCAGCCAGGACTCCACCTGGGTGCGCGGGGTCTCGATCACCTTGGCGCCAGTCATCCGCTTGGCCATCCACTTGGATATGGCAAGGGAAATGAAGGAACCACCGAATCCGAAAACGGCTGCAAAAATCAGAAGATTGTAAAGGTTGAGCCCGACACCCTGCTCGTCAAGAATCCGGTCCACCCCGAGGATACGAAGAACGATACTCAACACAACCAGGATCGCGATGTTGGTCGCCAGGAAAAGGGCAACTCGTTTCATGGGTTATTAACCTCCTTGCAAACACTGCATAAATAAAATCTGCGTTACGCGCGATTTCTCAGAATTTCACGTACGATAAGTACGCTGCATTCTTCATAATCGCGCAAGCCTTGATCTTAAACTTTTTACAAAGCCGTCAGATCGCGACTTTTTACGAGTATATCAAAATTAAAAATCTCAAAAAAGCTGTAGAGCCGGATAAACGGCATTTATCCCGATCATTGCCACAATCGGCAAATATATTTAAATATGGTTCATTTTCCGGTTTGTCAAGAACAAGCGGCGTTATTCCGGGTGATCTCCTGCGGGTCAGCCTACAGCAGATCCCGGTTTTTCAGATCCTCGATGGCCCGGGTGCTGCCGATGACCATGAGCCGATCGCCGGCCACAAGTTTCTCGTCCGGCCCGGGCGTACGGATCTGCTCCTCCCCCCGATGGATTGCGACCACAGTCACCCCGTAATTCTGACGAAACTGCAGGTCGGCCAGGCTCTTACCGATATTTTCAGAATTTCTGGCTACCCGCATCTCGGCCACGGCAAACCGGTCCTCCCCATCCCCTCCGCTGTCCGGCATTTCATTGAGCAGACCCTCCGCCCGTTTAAGCTCTTCATCCGGGCCGGTAAGCACCAGCCGATCTCCGGGATAGATCTGAAAATCCGGGCCCGGATCGAAGTGTACATACCCTGCACGGCTGACCGCGAGGATGGAAACCCCCATTTTCTGGCGCAGGGGGATATCCTTCACTTTGGCGCCGGCATAGGCCGATCCGGTGCGAACCCGGACCTCCCGAAAGGAAATGGACCAACCGAAATCATCGGGCAGCACGTCCATGGCATGGGTCAAAGCATCCGCCGCCTGTTCGGCCGCATCACTGAAGGGCCGGAACACGACATCGGCACCATGGCTTTCAAACAACCGGGCCTCGGCCTGACTCTGCGCCGTCACGGCGATTTTTCCGGTATACTCCAGAGACTTCAGGTAGCCTATCAGCGATACGTTCAGCTCCGCCGACCGAACGGTGCTCACCACCCAACGGGCCCGCTTGAGGGGCAGCTGGTCGTGGATTTCCGGGTCGGACATGTCTCCGTAGAACACGGTGACCCCCCGATCCCGCCATTTTTTCAGCGCCCCGGGATCAAAGTCGACGCCGATGATGGTCTTTCTTCTTTGCAGCATGTAATCGGCCACCCCGCTTCCGTAGTTGCCCAGCCCAATGAGGATGGCATCGATTGCCAGGGGGGCATGCCCCGATTCGATCGTCGATTCCCGGTAAGGATTTTCCCGTTGGAAAATCCGCAAAGGCTTTGAAAGCAGGTTATACAATGGATCGGAATAGAGTATCATGTATGTGGAGGCAAAAATCGTCACAACACCGACCAGGGTAATCAGCCCCAGGATTTCATCCGTAATGTGCCCGATGGAGAGCCCCAACGCCGCCACGATGAGAGAAAACTCGCTGATCTGAGCCACGGTGAGCCCCGCCTTGAAAGCGGTGCGGCGGCGATACCCCATTGCCCCCATGATTACCAGCACGATAATGGGATTGCCCACTAGAACGAACAGGGAAAATACGGCAGAGGTTCCCAGTTGGGCGCCCACGGTCGCCCAGTCCAGCCTTGCCCCGAGGTCAATGAAGAAAAACAGCAGCAAAAAGTCCCGGAGGGTGTAAAGCCGCACGCCGATGGCATCCCGGTAATCGGTGGAGGCAAGAGATATGCCCGCGAGAAAAGCACCCACCTCCTTGCTGAATCCAAGCACCTCACCGGTGGCTCCCAGCAATACCGCCCACGTGATGGAAAACAGCAGAAGCAGTTCCTGAGACTGGGCAAGGCGATGCGTGAGCCCGGGGATCACGTATTTCATCAACAGGCCGATGGCCGCCAGAAACCCGATTCCCTTGATCATGATGAGCATGGAGGTGGCAAACACAGAATCCTCCTCGGCCATGCCGGCACCGAATGTGGTCAGGGCAACCAGAGCCGCGATGGCGGCGATGTCCTGAACGATCAGAAACCCGATGGCGATCTGGCCGTGGAGCGCATCGATCTCATTTTTGTCGGAAAGCAGTTTGACAATAATAATAGTGCTGGAAAAAGTCAGCGCCACAGCAACATAGGCGGCATGAATCGTCTCCATGCCGAATGCCAGCGCGATCAGAAAACCGACCGCGGAGGTAAAGACAATCTGGCCGAGCCCGGTTGCCAGTGCGACCGGTCCGGTGGTGCGGATCAGGTTCAGATCGAGCTTGAGTCCGACGATAAACAGCAAAAGGGCGATGCCGATTTCGGCCAGCAGTTCGATTTTGTCATAGGATTCTATAATCCCCAGCACAAAAGGACCCGCAACAATTCCCGTGGCCAGAAACATGATAATCAGGGGCTGGCGAAGCTTATGGCCAATAAAGGCAAGCAGGGTCGCAAGGCCCAGGATCACGGCAATTTCAACAAATGTATCTCCCATCAGCATCAACATACTCCAGTCGTTAAATCCGTTTGATTCACCTGCCTTCTTACTCTCCGGCACCTCTCAGCCCCGGCGCCCGAAGACCACCCCCTTTGACAGCTTCCGCTTCATAACGCCACATTTCTTGGCTATCATTATTGACACATATTTTCTCCTGTCAACTGTTTTGCTTCAAACACAGCGACACCAGCAACCTATCAGCCAGTTTATCCGGAATTCGACTCCTGCACCCGGTACCTGTTGCACAAACCTCTTGACTCCCGGTCAAAATTCAGCAAAAATTAGATGTTCTATAATCCAGTACAAAAATACGCAGACCGGAAACTGCCTTTATCATTATAGCTTGGGGTCCATACCCGTGCCAGGCCTTCCCGGGTAAAACCACTTTTCGGCCTGCTGACAGGTTTGATACACTCTTAAAAAATCGTGGCCTGACGGCTATGTAAAAAGTCCAAGATCAACGTTTGCCGGATTTCGAAGAATGAAGCGTAATTGGTGTACGTGAAATTCTGAAAAAATTGCGCGCAGGCGCAGATAGTGAACTTTTTCGAAGTCGCCAGGCTTGATGCACTCGTAAAAAGTCGCGATCTGACGGCTTTGTAAAAAGTTCAAGATCAAGGCTTGCGCAATTTCGAAGAATGCAGCGTACTTGGAGTACGTGAAATTCTGAGAAATTGCGCGTAACGCAGATATTGGACTTTTTACGAAGCCGTCAGGCTTAATGAACCAGAAAGAGATAAGGATACTATGACCCGGAAGATATACAAGGTTGTTCTAACCGGCAATTCCGCCAACAATGAGAACCTGCCGGATGTCAAACGGCGCATGGCCCGGCTGTTTAAAACATCCGCGCCCGTCATCGAAGAACTCTTTGCCCGGAAAAAAGCCGTGATAAAAAGAGGACTCACCAAAGACGCCGCCAACCGCTACGTCGC
>SLPT01000051.1 GCA_007131845.1 Desulfobacteraceae bacterium
GACTGACCGGCCTTTCCGGTTGTTTTTTTCCCCGTGGTTTTTTTCGCCGCCATCCTCACTCCGCCCGGAATGTATCTTCAAAAAAGCGCCCAATTCCGGTAAGGCCGAAATTGAGCGCTTTTTTCTGGTTTGGATCAACAGGTTTCAAACCGGTTTATGCTACCGGTTGTCCTGGGTAAATCCACTGAACAGTTCATACCCCTTGAGAATCTCGTAGGCCCGGTTGATCTGGGAGTCAAGCAGCAGTACCGAAGGGTCCCGGTCGTCGTGGTCATACACCACGTCGCGAAGCCGCATGAGCTTTTCCAGTTCATCCTCCCGGTCAATGGATTCCGGATCATCCGGTTTTGCATCGGGGTGGGCATCTTCATCAATGCCCGGCAGGTGGTTGTCCAGGTCTTCTTCCCGAAGATAGATGGAGTCGATGCCGCCTTCCGTCTCATCGAGCAAACGGCGCTGGACGATCAGATCCGGATTAATCCCCTCCGCCTGTATGGAGGCTCCGCTGGGGGTATAATACTTTGCAATGGTATATTTCAGGGCATAGCCGTCCCTAAGCGGCCGGACCGTCTGGACGGAACCCTTTCCGAAAGACTTGGTTCCCAGCACCAGTGCACGCCGGTTGTCCTGAAGGGCTCCCGCCACGATCTCCGCGGCGCTGGCACTGCCGCTGTTGATCAGAATGACGATAGGAAAATCCATGTCCTCCGAATTTCTCCCCGCCCTGTAAACTTCCATCTCCCTGTCGTCACGGCCCCGTATCGACACGATATCGCCGTCATCCAGGAAGAAGTCGGACACCGACACGGCCTGGGAAAGCAGGCCGCCCGGGTTGTCCCGCAGATCCAGGATCAGCCCCTTCAGTGGGCCATTATCGGCCTGAAGCGCTGCAATCGCCGTGGAGAGCTCATCCGTGGTTTTTTCCCTGAAGTTTGTGATCCACAGGTAGCCGTATCCACGCCGGGGCGTTGCATACCGGACCGAATCCAGGGGGATGTTCGCTCTTTCCAGTTCGAACTCCAGGGGATCTTCCACCCCTTCCCGGACAATGGTAATCAAAACGGATGTTCCCGGCTCCCCCCGCATCAATTGCACGGCTTCCCACAACATCATATCCTGGGTCGATTCTTCATCCACCCTGATGATTACATCATTGGCCTGGACTCCAGCCCGGTAGGCCGGCGTCCCCTCCATGGGGGAGACCACCGTGAGGCGATCGTCTCGCTTGCTGATTACGATGCCGATCCCTCCGAACTCGCCACGCGTATCCTCCTGGAGGCCCTTGAAGGCATCCGGCGGCAGAAAGGCAGAGTGCGGATCCAGGCCCTGCATCATTCCCTTGATGGCCTTATCGATCAGATCAGTGGCTTCCACCGGCTCCACGTAGTTTCTCTCTATCTCCTCGAGCACGTCGGAAAACAGCTTGAGCCGCTCGTAGGTTTCCTCCCTGGAGAAATCGCCGTAAACGCTGGTCGCCGTGGTCACCGCAAAGACGGCAAGCAATACGAGCAGAAACGTCTTGATTGGTTTATGTTTTATGGATTTCATGAATAGTTACTCCTTCGATCAGCCTTTGTCGATCCAGTCGAGCGGATCCTGGGGGGTTCCCCTGTGGCGAACTTCAAAATAGAGAACCGGTGTGGCGGTAGCGGACCCGCTGTTTCCTACCGTGCCGATTATCTCACCGGCTTTCACCGCATCCCCCTCACCGGCGAAAAGTTCTTCGAGATGGCCGTATACTGTATAATAGCTGTTTCCGTGGGAAACGATAATCACCCGGCCAAAACCCGAAATCCAGTCGGCAAAAGAGGTTTCCCCGTCAAAGACGACCCGGACCGGTGTGCCGTGTTCGGCGCTGATCTCTATACCGTTTTTGAAACTCTTGGCGCCCGAATGAGGCTCGGTATATTCCCCGTACCTGGAAGCAATCTTACCCTTTACGGGCAATTTTAGCAAGCCCTGATATTCCGAAAACGATTTTTGCTTTTCGTCCGGCACTTGAATTTCGGCTTCTTCCTGCTGCCGCTCCAGACTGGCGATGGTTTCATCCACCCGGCGGGCGGCGTCTTCCAGCTCTTGAATGCGGGCCAGAGCATCGGCCTTTTCTTTTTGTATGCGCGCCAGAAGCGTCTCCCGCTGCCGCTGTTGCCCGGCCAGCGCTTTCCGGTTTTCTTCGTAGCGGTTTTCCATTTTTTCCTTTTGCGCCTTTTCTTCAGCAGCCCGGGCGTGAAGATTTTCCAGGCGCTTTTCCTCTTCGACAAGCGCGCTGATAACCTCTCCATCGTGCGCCACGACGGTCTCGATGGCCGCCTTCCTGCGGAACAGATCGCCGGCTGACTCAGCGGTGGCAAGGAGGTTCATAGCGCCCAGCCGGTTGAGCTTGTAGAGGGCCACCAGCCGCTGCCGGGCATAATCGCGCTTTTCAGCGATCGACTCGCGTGTTTTTTCGATCTCGCGGGCTGTTTTTTCCATCCGCTCTTCGATTGCCGCGGCTTCCTCCCGGATCTGCCCGATGCTATCCCGGAGGGCAGCAATGTCTTTTTCAATATCCGCGAGTTCCTCCGCGGTGGATGCGGCCCGCTTTTCCAGGCGTCCCACGTCGGCTTTCGTTTCCGATAGCTGTTGTTCCATTTCCCTTGCCCGGCGGCGGGCTTCTTCGAGCTCCGAGGCCGCGACATCCCGGCGAACGTATCCACCGCCGCCATAAACCCAACCCGGGGTATCCCGGTGGCGCACTTTCAGCCAGTCGTTTTCCTCGCCCTCGATCAGCAGGGTATTGCCCTGCTGCAGAACACCGATCACGCTGCACGACGTATCCGGACAACTCCGCATTCTCAGGGCGGAGGCATCCACGATTCCCGCTTCAGCAGATCCGGCGTCTGTCGACACCCCGGCCGAATCCGATGATGCGTACACTACTGCCCTTTCATGAATCGGGAGCGCAGGTCCCGCCGCAAACAAGGCCAGTACCGTTAAAACCGTAAAAAACGTCTTATGGAAAGATAGCATCCAAGCCACCCGATGATCATGCTTGAAGACAAAATAATCAGCGCCGTGCGCCACGGAAGGAAACGAACCTGGAAATACACCAGAAGACCGGCGGATTCAAGCTGCGGCACCGTCGCCGCATAAGCGCCGTAGAGCAAAAGAAGTCCCGCAGCGCCGCCGGCCAGACCCAGCATCGCCCCTTCCATGAATAATGGATACTTGATAAACGTGTCATCCGCGCCGATGATCCGTGTGATTCTGATCTCCTCGATCCGTGAATAGAGGATCAGCCGAATGGTATTGGCGACGATCAGCATCACGGCCGCGCATATCAGGCCAATGAGCACCATGCTGGTCAGGCGGAACAGATTGTAGATGCCGCTGAACCGCTCCAGCCACTGCCTGGCATATTCCACTTCGGTAACATGCGATATCGCCCCGATTCTTTCCGCAAGCTCCGAAATGGCATCCCCCCCGCCGATATCGGCCGAAAGGGAAACTTCGATCGAATCCGGGAGGGGATTTTCCGAAAGCCCCTCCAGCAGCGCGCTCTGGCGGCCGATTTCCGATCTCAGCCAATCAAAGGCCTCGTCGCCGGCAACATAGGTCACTTCGCCCGCGCCCTCGTAGCTCCGGATCTCGGCGATAATATCCTCCCGCACGACCGGATCCGTATTCTGCTCAAGGTACGCGATAACCCGGATGCCCCGCTTCCATGACGCCATCATGTCCGAAGCGTTCATCAGAAACAACCCGAACGCACTGATGACGAAAACCGACAGGGCGATCGTTGCCACACAGATACCATGCAGGTACCTGTAATTGAGGAAATCGGCCAGGCCCCGGCGGAATGCATCCTTCATCGGTCAACTCCGTCCGAATGGATGCATCGTCCGTTTTTGAGATAGACGATGCCGGTACACCCCTTGGAAAGAAGATAGCGGTCATGGGTGGTGATCACTATGGTCGCCCCCTCGTCGTGGGCCGCCACAAGAAGATCGAAAATCGTTTCCGCCGATTCCGGATCGAGACTGGCCGTCGGCTCATCGGCCAGTATGATGGAAGGCCTTCCCACCATGGCCCGGGCCACGGCAATCCGCTGTTGCTCCCCGCCTGAAAGCGTCGGCGGGCAGACATCCGGCCGGTCGGCCATGCCGACCTTTTCCAGGACCTCCATCACCCGGTCCCGTATCTCCCGCCTCGATGCAACGCCTGCGGCCTCCAGCACAAGGGCTACGTTGTCGAAAACGCTTTTTCCCGGAATCAGACGGTAGTCCTGAAAAATGATCCCCAGACGGCGGCGGAGAAGCGGTATCTGCTTTTTCTTGATGCGGGTCAGGTTCATCCCGTCCACGATGGCATACCCGCTGCTCATGGGCTCTCCCAGGTAAAGAAGCTTCATCAGCGTCGACTTTCCGGCCCCGCTGGGGCCGCTGATGAAAAAGAACTCGTTTCTGCGGACATCGAAGGTGATATCCACCAATGCGTCGGTCTCCCCGTAATGCTTGGACACTTCGAAGAGGCGGATGATGGTTTTTTCGGGATCAAACAGCATGTTCCTGCCAAAACGCATTTTCCAGGTGGCGATGGGCTTCAAAGCGGTTTGTATTGACGGTGCCCGATCCAACTGGTAAAGGATTATGAGAAATCGCGCGGGAAGTGCCGTCTCCGGTTTTTTTCGCGCGCCCCCACTGACGCTGAAAGAAAACGGCTTCTTCCCCTTCAGTGGGGGTTATCTTACTCAAAACCTGCCCATAAAATCAACCGTTTCTTACAACGACGAGGGAAGGCCCCGGCTTTTCCGGAAAAGGCACATTGCATATGGAAACCATGAAATCCGAACTGATCCGGCTGCTGTGCGAAAAGTCGGTGAAGTACAGCGACGAACCGATTTTTAAACTGGTATCCGGAAAAACCAGCCGGTTTTACGTGAATTGCAAACCCGTCACGCTGAGCCCCCGGGGGATATACCTGGTTGGGCATCTGATCTTCGATGCGGTGAAAAACGAGCGCATCGGTGCCGTGGGCGGCATGACGTTCGGCGCGGATCCCATGGCGGTGGCGATATCCTTTGTGTCGGAACTTAACGGCACGCCAATGAAAGCGTTTTCCATCCGGAAGAACAAGAAAGACCACGGCATCGCAAAATGGATCGAAGGGGATCTGGAACCGGGCGAACGGGTTGCCATCATCGAAGACGTTGCCACCACCGGCGGATCCACCATCAAGGCCATCGAACGTGCCCGGGACGAAGGACTTGACATTGCCTCCGTGGTGGTTCTCGTCGACCGCCAGGAAGGCGGTATGGAAAACATCCGGAAGCACGTCGAGAAGGCAACGGCGATCATTGGCCGGGATGAGCTGGTGGCGGCGCTGCGGTAGTCAGTAGTCAGTAGTCAGTGGGCGGTAAGCGGTTTTGAAAGCGCCCGGAATCGATGCAGAAACAGTGGCCCAACATGCCGAAGCCCACAGAACGGCTATCGCCTCCACCGACCACCGCCTATCGTTGCGGAATGTAGGTTGCGCATGCGTCATCGGATTCCCAGACCGCAACCCGGGAAACCCGGTAGGCGCCATCCGAGCCGTTGCGCCTTTCGAACTCTTCGGCGATATACTTTGCAATCTGCTCCGAGGAGGGGTTTGCGTCTGAAAAAGCCGGCAGTTCATTTAAATACCGGTGATCCAGGGAATCGATGATCTCATTCAACTGCTTCTTCACGATACCGAAGTCGACCAGCACGCCGGATGTCAGTTCCTTTCCGGCCACGCAGAATTCAACCTTCCAGTTGTGGCCATGGAGGTTTTCGCACTTTTCCGTAACCATCTTCAACTGGTGCGCAGCCGCGAACCGGGTCAATACCTTGAGCTCGTACATGAATCGTTCCTAAGTAGCTATTTTGCGGCTTTCCGTCCACCGACCTTGAAAATCCGCTTGATCTTGGATGTGAATTTCTCAGATTCGAGATGGGCAAATTCTCTCAGGAGTTCCTCCTGTCGCTTGCTCAAATGCTTCGGTGTCTTGAGAATCAACTGGACGATCTGGTCGCCGGGAAGGCCGTTGCGGAGCGAAAGAACCCCCTTGTCCGGGATTTGGATGGTGTCGCCGTGCTGGGCGCCCGGTTCGATGGTGATGGTCTCCTCGCCCGTGAGCGTGGGTACGGTCACTTCATCACCCAGAGCCGCCTGCACGAAGGAAAGCTCGATTTTGCAGAAGATGTCGTTGTCCCGCCGTTCGAAAAACTCGTGGGGCCGGACATGCAGAAACACATACAGGTCGCCGGACGGCCCTCCGCCGCCTCCCGGTTCTCCCTCTCCGGACAGACGCAGCTTCTGACCATTATCCACGCCGGCCGGAATTTTGATCTCCACTTTTTTCCGGGCCGCAACCTGCTGGCGGCCGCGACAGTCGGGACAGACATCGCGGATAACCCGGCCTGCGCCGCCGCAACGGGGGCATGCGCTTTTCACCGAAAAAAATCCCTGCGTCCGCACGAACTGCCCCGATCCCCCGCACTGTCCGCACGTTTCGGGCTCCGTGCCGGGCTTGGCCCCGCTTCCGTCGCACGTTTCGCAAGAGACCATTTTTTCGATCTCGATTTCGGTTTCCTTGCCGAATGCCGCATCCATGAAATCGATGGTCATGTCGTAGCGCAGATCCGCGCCCCGCCGGGCCCGGCCCCGTCCTCCGCGACCGGATGTCCGGAAACCGAAAAAATCCTCGAATATATCCCCGAAACTGGAAAAAATATCGTCAAAATCCTGAAAACCGCCCGATCGTCCATTTTGCATGCCATCTAAGCCGCGGTGGCCGTACTGGTCATAGACCTGGCGCTTTTCGGGATTGGACAGAACCTCGTAAGCCTCGGCCGCCTCCTTGAATTTCTCTTCGGCTTCCTTGTCCCCCGGGTTCCGATCCGGGTGATATTTCAAGGCGGTTTTTCGGTATTTCGCTTTCAACTGGGCAGCGTCCGCGCCGCGGTCAACACCCAGTACCTCATAGTAGCATCTCTTCCCAGTCATAGTCGCCTGTTGCCAATTCCGTTTACAATCGTTGCGGTTGCGTGGATCTCCGCCCGCCGGATCCAAACATAAAAAACCAAACCATTTTGAAAGCAGGCCGTATTATGCTATGGAGATACCCACCGGGCAAGAGGAATATCATCAAGATACCATAATGCATATACGAAGATTGTCAATGACCAAAATACAGCCCCCTTCCATCCGTAGGATGTTCGACAGCATCGCACCGAAATACGACTTTCTGAACCGTCTGCTGAGTCTTCGCAGGGATGTGTATTGGCGGCGGGAAATGGTCCGTGCTTTAGGTTTGCCCGATTACGCCGTAGTGCTCGACGTAGCCTGCGGCACCGGTGATGTCATGCTGGAAGTTCTGCGGGAAAAACCAGGAAGCACGGCCTACGGCATCGATTTTTCCCAAAACATGCTCGATATCGCCCGGATCAAGATCCGGGAGGCCCAGGGTGCGCGCCGCTTCGCCCTGTTTGCGGCCGATGCCCTCGATCCGCCCTTTGCGCCCGAAACCATGGACGCCGTGACCATCGCTTTTGGCATCCGGAATATCCATGACCGGAAACGGGCGCTGGAAAATTTCAGGGAAATGCTCAAGCCCGGAGGCGTGGCCGCTGTGCTGGAACTCAATACCCCGCATGAAGGCCTTCTTCGGTCGCTCTATCTTCTGTATTTCAAGAAGATTCTGCCCGGAATCGGCGGTTTTTTTTCGAAAAACACGGACGCATACCAGTACCTGCCCGACTCGGTGCTCAATTTCCCACCGCCCGCCGGATTTGCGCGCCTTATGAGGGAAGCCGGCTTTGCCGATATTGCCTGGAAATCGCTCAGCGCCGGAATTGCGACGCTCTATATCGGAAGGAAACCATAACCCCTGGAGGAGCATATGAAACGGCTGATACTATGCGCATCGGCCATAATAGTCCTGTTTCTGTTCTGCCTGCCGGTCTTTGCGGATACCGGACCGGAAACAGTCGATAATGCAAAATCTCCATGGTTCGGGGATGTGGAGGCAGGCTACCAGATGACCACCGGCAACACGGAAACCCGCTCGCTCAACGGGCAGATGTCCATCGGATACGATTCCGGCGACTGGCACCATGAGGCGGGCTTCCGGACCGTCTACAGCCACGAGAAGGAGGACGGGACAACAACACAGCGGTTTCTGGCCACAGGAAAAACAAAGTACGGGTTCAATGAAAACGACTCCCTTTACGGCCTGTCCATCTACGAAAACGACCGATTTTCGGCCTACGACTACCGAGTCACCCTCAGTACGGGATACCACCGCCAGATCCTTTTCACGGACCGGTTGGAGTGGTCCGCTGAAATCGGCCCCGGCTACCGCTACAGCAACTATCGTGAAGACGGGATCTCAAGCGATGACGAGGCGATCGCCCATGTTGGAACCGTTTTCCTCTACCGGTTCACGCAAAGAACCTCCTTCAGAGAGGAAATCAGCGTGGATGCCGGAGACGAAAATACGGCCATCCGGTCCGTCAGCTCCCTTCGGATTTCGCTCAGCGAGCAGCTTTCGCTCCGGTTGACCCATATCATCCGGCACGTAACGGGCGTGCCGGACGACACGAAGAAAACAGACACGGAGACCTTCTTCTCCCTGGGTTATGTATTTCCGTGACCTGCCGGGCGCACCCGATTTTCAGGACATCGCTTTATTCATAAATGAACACAGGCTGAGCGATTTTCAAGTTTGAATCGCTCAGTTCCGGGTAAATTATCGCGGGCACGTATACCCGTAAAAATGGTGGAAGCAGTACCCCGCCGGATCCGACCAGGCGGCCTCCGTATCGGCCATGCACTGCCCGATCATCTGCCTTGAGCGCTCCTCGTAATCGGGGCGTTTTTCCTCTTCCCTCTTGCATGCCATGCAAATTGGCACATGGTCATAGACGGACAGTATCCGTTTGTCGTCCGCCTTCAGGTTCTCGTTACAGCGGGGGCATGACACCGCACAATCCAAAGCCTCTTTCCACTTGTCTGCCATTTTCCGGTTTCCTTTCCCGACGGTTATCAAAAATTGCTCTGCCGTTTTGCCTGGAAAAGATAACCGCCAAATCACAGGCTTCAAACCCCTCTGTTTGTTTTTTCCGGATCATTGTCCTTGAAGGCTTCGTAAAAGTCCAATATCTGCGTTACGCGCGATTTCTCAGAATTTCACGTACGACAAGTACGCTGCATTCTTCGAAATCGCGCAAGCCTTGATCTTGAACTTTTTACAAAGCCGTCAGATCGAGA
>SLPT01000279.1 GCA_007131845.1 Desulfobacteraceae bacterium
ACATACAGCCATTTATCCTTTTTTTTTTTTTTTTTCATTGGTTATTCCTTTCCTGTCGGACAGTCCGTATTTTCAACAAACCGGAAGATAAGCGGCTTTCTTTCCGGCCGGCGGCATCAAGATGAATGTATATTGGTATATGCCTTTGAAATTGTCAACCGGGACAACCTCCAAAAAGTAAAATATCTGCGTTACGCGCAATTTCTCAGAATTTGCGGCTTACGCCTTGTAGACATACACGTACGACAAGTACTCTGTATTCTACGAAATTGCGCAAGCCTTGGTCTTGGACCAACGCCGTCAGATCGCTACTTTTACGAGTTCATCAATCGTCCTGGATTTTTCACGCGGTTATATGCTCCCTTGACATCCTTCCTGCTTTTGGTTTATTAAATATACTTGTACATTTTTTGCTCTTTAGGTAAAAGTGTTAAAAATCAATGCGTTGCAATATCGGTGCTGCTTCGGAAAATCATCGGAAACACGCCGGGCAACCGGTGACAGAATGGGACCGATCAGAAGGCCGCTCCGGGGTCATGAACGGAAATTTTACGTCAAACATCGAATGCACCGGGCTGATCGCGGATACTCACGGGAGGGCCGAATCGCTTTCCATGGCGATTCGGGAACTGGTAAGGAGAAAAGCCGGCAATCTTTTTCACCTTGGCGATTTTCTCGATTCCGTATACACCGAAGAAATCGACGAGGTGGTTCAGCTCATACAAGATCATGGCGTGTTGCCCGTAATGGGAAACAATGACTACCAGGTCATGAAAGCGCTTTTTGAAAGCGAGCCGCAGTGCTGTGCAAAGCAAAACGGCCTGCTCGGTTTTCTGAAAAAAATTCCCCTGCGAAGTGTTACCGGGAGTATCTGTTTTGCGCATTCCCTGCCTTTCGGCGATCTTCGCTCGTTTTATGAACCGATTGACACCGGAACGACCTCTAAAGCTTCCGAAATATTTAATAACACTCAGCACAAGATTCTTTTTTGCGGACACTCCCACGAGTCCGTTTTTTTTCGCTACGATTCGGGTACGGTTACCCGCGAGCGGGCTGCTCCGGGGCAACACATTGAAATACTCGGGCATCAGCGATACATTTTTATCGTGGGATCCGCTGAAAAAGGGGAATGCGGACTTTACAACAGCCGGCAGGGATACTATGAACGGATTATGCTGGCATGAATGCATCGCTATGAGTGCATCTTATTTGACCTATATATATAAAACCGGATGAATGAAATGACGGCAAATTTAAATACCCTTGGCATTTGCATCGGCGCATCAACCGTTTCCATCGTTCAGCTTGAAGGAGCGGAAGGATACTGCAAGACGAAATCTGCGGGAAACAAACCTTCCATCGTCACCCATATCGAAGCGCCTCACGGCGGTGATCCGAGAAAGACACTGGTAGAAACCCTTCAGCAATTCAACCTGGATGGAATCGATCGGATCGTGGCAACCGGGCGGCGTTTCCGGCATTTTGTCAATTTGTCGACCATTTCCGAACCGGAAGCGGTCGAACTGGCATACCGATTCGCCCGGCCGGAAGATACCCATTGCCCGGCGGTGGTATCCTGCGGCGGAGAGACTTTCATGGTCTATGTTCTGGATGATTACGGCCGCATATCCAACGTGCTGACCGGCAACAAATGCGCATCCGGTACCGGAGAATTTTTTATCCAGCAGCTCAAACGGATGGGGGTATCCCTTGAGGATGCCGCCCGGTGGTCCTCTTCCGAAACGCCCTACGAGGTATCCGGCCGCTGTTCGGTATTCTGCAAGTCGGACTGCACCCACGCCATCAACAAGGGCGTTCCCCGTTCGCGCGTCACGGCGGGTCTTTGCCGGATGATGGCGAACAAGGTCGTGGAACTGGTAAAAAACATTCCCAAGGAAAATATTATGATCGTCGGCGGTTCGAGCAGAAACCGGATGATGATCGACTATATGGAAGAATCGCTTCCCAATATCATCGTTCCGGACTGCGCCACGTTTTTTGAGGCAACGGGCGCGGCGCTGTGGGGTCTTGATAATGAAACCCTGGCGCTTCCGGGCTTTGACGATCTCTTCGTCAGCGGGGCAGCATCCTTCGACATCCTGGAGCCCCTGCGAAACTTTGAGAACATGGTTGAATTCAAGACCATGGAACGGGGGGTTGCCGGCCCCGATGACGCGTTCATACTGGGTCTCGACGTCGGGTCCACCACGACCAAGGCCATTTTGCTGAGAACCGGCGACCATGCCATCGTTGCATCCGAGTATCTCTACACCCACGGCGATCCCATCGGCGCTTCCCGGGAATGCTATCGCAGGTTACTGGCGCAGGTGGAAGAAACCGTCGATCCGAACGAGATCACCATCATCGGGCTCGGCGTCTGCGGGTCCGGCCGGCAGATAGCGGGCCTTCATGCCCTGACGGACGGGGTGATCAACGAAATCATCGCCCATGCAGCGGCTGCGGTTCACTTTGATCCGGACGTGGACACCCTCTTCGAGATCGGGGGGCAGGATGCAAAATATACCTATATCACCAACAGCGTGCCGTCCGACTACGCCATGAACGAAGCGTGCTCCGCAGGGACCGGTTCCTTCCTGGCCGAATCAGCCTATGAAACGCTGGGCCTTCCGGTGGAAAAAATCGCCGAAGTGGCGGTCACCGGGGATGCACCGCCCAATTTCAATGATCAATGCGCCGCTTTTATCTCATCGGATATTAAAACCGCCATCCATGAGGGTGTGAAGCACAAAAACGTCGTGGCCGGCCTGGTCTATTCCATCTGCATGAATTATATCAACCGGGTGAAGGGAAACCGCCCGGTGGGAGAAAAAGTGTTCATGCAGGGTGGGGTGTGCTACAACCATGCCGTCCCCCTGGCCATGGCCGCCCTGTCCGGAAAACCGATCATCGTCCCGCCGGAACCCGGTCTCATGGGCGCTTACGGGGTCGCACTGGAGATCGAAAAACGCCTTGCCATCGGGCTGCTGGAGAAAAAGCGCTTTGACCTCGAGGCGCTTGCCGCCCGCGAGGCCACCTACAAAAAGAGCTTTACCTGCAAGGGCGGAAAGGAAAAGTGCGACAGAGGCTGCGAAATTGCGGTCATTGAGCTGGAAGGGGAAAAGTACGCTTTCGGCGGGGCCTGCAACCGTTACTACAATATACGCAACAATATCCGCTACGACATCGAAAATCTCGATTTGGTCAGCACCCGGGAAAAGATGGTTTTTGATCAGTTTGCCCCCAAAGACGGGGAGGGTCCCCCGGTCCGCGGAAGGGTCGGGCTCAACCGGAGCTTTCTGATTGAAACCTATTACCCGTTTTTTGCTACGTTTTTCAGAGAAATCGGATATGAACCGGTACTTCCGCAGCAGGTGTCGCACGCTGGGGTTGACATGCGAAATGCTGCGTTCTGCCATCCCGCGGAGCTTGCCCACGGATATTTCTACTCGCTGCTGAAAACCGAGCCATCCCTGGATTACATCTTTCTGCCGCAGATCCGTGGAATCCCCACGACCAACAACCACCCGGAGTCCCAGGTATGCCCGTTCGTCCAGGCGGAGCCCTATTATCTTTCGATCACGTTCAGAAACGCCATAGCCGAACTGGAAAAGAAGCAAACGGTTATGCTCAAGCCGTTTATCAACATGATGCGCGGCATGGAGGAGGCGGAATCCCCGATGATCGAGGTGGCCAAAAAAATGGGCGCCGATGCGTCTTTGGCAAAAAAGGCTTTCGATAAAGCCCTGAGCCGGCAGAAGGCATGTCTCGATGAAATGCGCAGGCTCGGGCGGCAGATGCTCGCCTCACTGGCGGATGAGCCGGAAAAAATAGCGGTGGTTGCCTTTGGCCGTCCCTACAACGCCTTCGTGGAGGGCGCCAACATGGGAATTCCCCATAAGCTGGCCTCCCGGGGTGTCCAGGTGATTCCGCTCGATTTTCTCCCCATCGAGGATGAGCCCTCCAAACGTCACATGTACTGGGGAATGGGACAGCGCATCCTCCAGGCTGCCCGGTTCGTCAAACGCCATGAGCAGCTTTTCGGAACCTATATCACGAATTTTTCGTGCGGACCCGATTCGTTTATCATCGGCTATTTCCGGGATATCATGGGACTCAAGCCATCGCTGACCCTGGAGCTGGACAGTCACACAGCCGATGCCGGCATCGAAACCCGGATCGAGGCGTTTCTGGATATTGTAAGCGAGTACCGCCAGCTGCTTGTCGGCACAAAGGCTGCCGCGACCGACTCTACGTTCAGGCCCGCCCGGACGATTGTGGAAAACGGCATTCCAAAGGTTGTAACCTCTTCCGGCAAGGTTCTGCCCATGACAGACCCCAGGGTGCGTTTTTTGATACCGTCCATGGGAAGGCTGGGAACGGAACTGTTCGCCGCGGTCTTCCGGGACGCCGGGTTCAACGTTGTCCACCATCCGCCTGCCGACGAAACAGTGCTTAAGCTGGGGCGGGCCAATACATCCTGCAAGGAATGCCTGCCGCTGATTCTGACTACGGGCAAGCTGCTCAACTTCGCTTACAATGAAAAGCGGGACGACGAGGTGCTGGTCTACTTTATGGCGTCTGCTTCCGGTCCCTGCCGGTTCGGGCAGTATTCGATCTTCATGGAGGACCTGGTCCGGCGTCTGCAGTTGCCCGATGTCGCGATCTTTTCCCTTACCGCCGACAATTCGTATTACGGAATCGAGGGGACTTTCAATTATTACAAGGCATGGTGGGCGATTGTCATATCCGATTTCATGGAGGATGCCCGATCCATGATCCTGGCCAACGCGGTTGACCCGGAACAGGGGATGGAAATATTCGAAAAACAGTGGGCCCGGATTGTCGAAGAGATGGAACGCGGTAATTTCAAGTCGATCCGCAGGCTGCTGGAAAAAACAGCCGCAGCCCTTGGGGATATCCCCATGAAACGTCATCCTGCCGAGGTACCGACCATCTTGCTGACCGGGGAGATCTTTGTTCGCAGAGACGGCCTTTCCCGCCAGCATCTCACGGAGCGACTCGCAGAAAAAGGTTTTGCCGTGATGTGCTCTCCGGTGTCCGAATGGATTCACTACCTGGAATACAACGCGGGCGTGAACAAGGACGAACACCGGATGAACTGGAAGGAGCGGCTCCGCTTCTATCTGAGAAACAAACTGATGGGTCGATACGAAAAGCAGATCCAAACCACCCTGTCGCGATCCGGGGTCGTCCATGCCCGGAGCGCGGATATGAAAACAGTCATAGAAAATGCCATGCCCTATGTTTCCCCTACATTCAGCGGAGAGGCGATACTCACGGTAGGCAGTGCCATGACGGAAGTCGCATCCGAGGTTTCCGGGGTGATCATCATCGGACCGTTCGGCTGCATGCCCAACCGCATTTCCGAATCAATCCTGTCCGAGGTCATGACCCGCTCGGACAAACTCCGGACCCAAAACGGCAATAGGCGGCTGGAAACCGTTTTGTCCGATATCGAACGGCTGCCGTTTCTTGCCATTGAAACCGATGGATCGCCGTACCCCCAGTTGATCGAGGCAAAGCTGGAGGCATTCTGTCTCCACGCGGAGCGCCTTCATGAGCGGATGATCGCCGATCGGAACTAGAACCGACAGCCATTATCTTTTTTGTGAACATGTCGCCGGGTCTTCGCGATGCGGCGGCTATCGGTGCCCCACCGACAGGATATACAGAGGATGGGTTCCTTCCCTGAGTTTCAGGACTTCCCCCATCACTTCGTCGTTAAACGCCCCGATCGGTACATGCCCCAATCCCATGGCCTCCGCCTGCAACAGCAGGTTCTGGGCCGCGTGGCCGGCTTCCATGAAAACATACTGCATGCCTCTTCGGCCGTATTTTTCCATGGTGCGAGGGAAAACACCGGTAAAAAGAAACAGGGCCGGGGCATTCCGGACCGCTCCCTGACCCAGAGCCGCCTCCGCGATGCTTGAGCGGTGGTCCCCGCCGCTCACCCGCTCCAGGTCGTGAGATTCGGCCCGGTAATGATACAATCCCGCCGGCACGTTTTCCACGTTGCCGGCGGCCAGATAAATTTCCAACGGAAAAAGCGCCCCGGCCGACGGAGCGGTTCGAAACCCGCGCTCGCCGGTAATCCCTTGGGCGGCCCATAGAAGCTGGGCTACATCCTGCCGGGTCAGCGGCCTCTCGGCGAAGGATCTTGTGGATCTCCGCCCGGCAAGCGCTTTTTCAACGGATGTCGCACCGTCTTTTGCCGGCTCCGGCAGCGATATGACATCGGCACCCGTGTTTTGTTTCATGGCATACCCCCTTTCCGCTGTAAAGGCCTGACAGGCTGCCAGGATCGACATCACTGCGAACACAGTCCATGCGACGTGTTTCATCGCTTTCTCCCTGTCATTTCCATTTGAACCGTTCATCTTGATGAACTCGTAAAAAGTCGCGATCCGACGGCTTTGTAAAAGTTCAAGATCAAGGCTTGCGCAATTTCGAAGAATGCAGCTTACCTGGCGTACGTGAAATTCTGAGAAATTGCGCGCAGGCGCAGATATTGGACTTTTACGAAGTCGTCCATCTTGATTTCCCGTTTTTTTGCGGGTATAAATAATGATATGATATCAGCACATCCAATGAATGATCAAGAAAAACGATCGGGAATTTTCATGCATGAGACCGGGGTTGCGGAGATTTTTTCCGGTATCGGTCCGGAGCACCTCGCCGCCTCCCACAGCGCATGGTCCGCCGATGTCTCCGAATTTGGCCCCTGGGATGACGGTTTTGCATCCAGTGTTGAAAACACAGGCAGAATATGGCGCGCACGCGCATATGACGGGCCGGCGTCCATTCACATAACCGGCCCGTGCGTCTCCACCATGGACGCGGCAAGCGAGTTCATCCGGCGCGGTGTCATGGAACCGTGGTCATCGGTGATAGCCGTGCAGCAGACTGCGGGACGCGGCAGGCGAAAGCGGCGATGGGATTCGCCTGCCGGCAACCTGTACGGCACCTGGTATTGGCCGTTAAGCGGAGAAAAAGACGACCCGTTATCGGGATACCGAAATCTCGCTTCACTTCTGGCCGGCGACATTCTTGCGACAGTGCTTCGTGAACAGGGGATCGGGGTTCAGATCAAATGGCCAAACGACATTATCCTTGGCGGGCGAAAACTCTGCGGGATTCTGGTGGAGGGGCGCGGATCGGCGGTCCTGGTGGGCATCGGGATCAACCTGGTTTCGGCTCCGGGAGACGGGCTCATCGATGATGATTTCTCGCTTCCCGCCGTTTGTCTCGACCCGGATGGTCAGCGTTTCAGGCCGCTGTCTTTCTGGACAGGGCTGATGGAGGCGGGCAGGGCGCATTTCGAAAACACGCTTAATACTTTAACGCCACCGGATTTCGTGCGGCGACTGGAAGCCAACCTGGCCTGGCGCGGCCGGCGGGTCGTGGTCCGGAAAGAAAAAGAACCGCCCTTTGAAGCCTTCCTGTGCGGACTGGCCTCCGACGGGGCATTGAAAATCCGGCGAAGCGGAGAAACGGAAATCCTCTATTCGGCTACGATCCGGCCGGTTTGACATGCAAAGCGCCGCCGGAAGGCCATGCCCCGGGATCCACCGGGTAGCCCGCCGCAGCCAGGCGCGCCACGCTTACTGCAAGATCGTAGAGACCGCTTTGTTTTCCGCATGACGCATCCACCGAAAACGCATCAAATCCTTTTTCGGGGATATGATCGCGCAGGATGGTATTCACCAGGCCGGTCAGGGTATTTTTCGGCCCCACCTCCACAAAGACCCGAACACCATCGGAATACATGTTTTGTATCATATCCATGAAATTGACCGGGCTTGACAGGTGCTGCCCGAAAAGATGGATCGCTTCGTCTGTCTCAGCCGGGTAGGGTAGGGCGGTCTTGTTCGAATATACGGGTATTGCTGCCGGTTTCATGGAAACCGAGGCGATTTTTTCGTAAAAACCGGCGGCCGCCGATGCGACCAGGGGGCTGTGAAAGGCTGCCGATACGGGGAGAACCATGGCGCGTACCCGGTTTGTTTTGCATAATTGGAGCATTTTTTCAATTTCATCCGACCGACCGGAGACCACGCCCTGCTCCGGACTGTTCTTGTTGGCCAGAATCAGGTCCAGTCCGTTTTGCTGAACAATCTGCCCGATTTCATCCGGGGATGCCTTTACCGCAAGCATTTGTCCGCTGTCACTTCCACCGGCCGCGGCCATCAGGCGTCCCCGCCAGACCGCCAGGCGGCAGAAATCTTTTTCTCCAAGCCGGTTTCCGGCGCACAGGGCGGTCAACTCCCCAAAGCTGTGCCCGGCCGCCACATCCGGCGTCATACCGAAGCCGGACAGGGCTTTCATCATGGCCAGGCTTACGGCCCCGATGGCGGGCTGGGCGATATCCGTCTGCCGGAGAGCGGATTCCATCCGGGCCTTTTCCCTTGCGTCCGGGGGGGCAGCATTCGATTTTTCAGGGAATATCATCCGGGATAGCGGCGTACCCCCTTCAAGGGTTTCCTCCATGCGTTCGAAAGCGTCGATGGCTGAAGGAAACATGTTGATGACATCGCTTCCCATTCCGATATACTGGCTTCCCTGTCCCGGAAACAAAAAGGCGGCTTTGCCGGGCGGCTTTCCACGGCCGACAAAAATTCCAGGCGGGATTTTATCGGAAGGGCCGGCAGTGCACGGTCCGGACAAGTCTATGATGGCTGCGGCCTTTCTCAGCAGAGCAGCCATGTCGGCCCCGGCGGAAACGACGATGATGATACGGATAGGGTCGTCCGGTGAAAAAGATGCACTTTGATTATGGCAAATTTCTTGCGCAACCGACTCCTGGCTGTGAGTCGATTGCAGCCTGCGGGCGGCATCCCCGAGAAGGGATTGCATCTGTCCGGGGCCGGCGGCCGAAAAGGCAATGATCCGGACGGGGCTTGCATCACGGTGCATCGCATGCTGTATCAAGAAGGCTCCTTTCCGGCCTCATCCGGCCATGAATTTCCGGATGGTTTCAAAATAGCTCATGCCGGCCATGGCAAAAATGTTATTATGATCCGCGCCGGGGATGATTTCAAGCTTCTTTACGGGGCCGGGTGCAGAATCGTAGAGCTTGCGGCCGTGATCAAGCGGGATGATATGATCGTGTTCGGCATGGATGATCAGAGTCGGCCCGTTGAAACGCCGGATCGTATCGGCGCTGGAGAAAA
>SLPT01000074.1 GCA_007131845.1 Desulfobacteraceae bacterium
CTTGAGGCCAAGAACATGCTGGGGCGCACGCCGGGAAACATCGTCGCCATACGGCCTATGCACGACGGCGTGATCGCCGACTTCGACGTCACTGAAGCCATGCTGCGGCATTTCATCCAGCAGGTCCACAACCGGCGGACGTTTATCCGGCCGCGCATCGTTGTGGCGGTTCCCACCGGCATCACACCCGTTGAAAAGCGTGCTGTCAAGGAGGCAGCCGAATCCGCCGGGGCGCGGGAGGTCTTTCTCATTGAAGAACCCATGGCGGCGGCCATTGGCGCCGGAATGCCCATTACGGAACCCGGATGCAACATGGTTGTCGACATCGGCGGCGGCACGACCGAAGTGGCGGTGATTTCGCTTGCGGGAATCGTTTTTTCCCGCTCCGTCCGCGTTGCGGGAGACAAGATGGACGAGGCGATCATCCAGTACGTCAAGAGGAAATACAACCTTCTGATCGGCGAGAGAACAGCTGAAATCATCAAGATGACCATCGGTAATGCATTTCCCGAGACGGAAAACTACGAGACCATCGAGGTGAAGGGAAGGGATCTGGTATCCGGCATTCCCAAGATCCTTGCCATCGATTCCGAAGAGATCCGGGTAGCTATCTCGGAGCAGATCGACGCCATAGTGGAGACCACCAAGATTGCGTTGGAGCAGACGCCACCCGAGCTTTCAGCGGATATCGTGGACCGCGGCATCGTTCTGACCGGCGGCGGCGCCCTTTTGAAAAACCTGGACAAGCTTCTCCGGGAGGAAACCGGACTGCCGATCACCGTCGCCGAAGACCCGCTGTCGACCATCGCCATCGGATCAGGGATGACGTTGACCAATATAGAGTTTCTGAAGCAGGTTGTGATCGACTAACCCATGTTTTCCAAAAAAACCATGGTCATTGCGGGTTTGATTTTCCTTGTTGCCGCCAACGGAATCGTTTTTTCGTTTAACTACATACGGAAGTCCTCTGTTTACCCGGCTGCCGTGGAAACCGTTTTGTTTTTCACAGCGCCGGTCATGGAAGGCGTCACCCACACCACCCGGTTTGCCGAAAATACCTGGCACAGGTATTTTTCCCTTGCTACAGCAGCAAAGGAAAATGAAAGACTGGGAAGGGAACTTGCCGAAGCCCGCCACCAACTGCATCTTTGCAGGGAAAGCCGGCTGCTTGACAAGCGGCTGGAAGGATTTCTGGAATTCCGCGAAACCACGGATCACAAGACCGTATTAGCAAGCGTCGTGGGGCGGGAACCCTCTGCGTGGTATCAGTCGGTGATCATCAACCGTGGGCGGATCGACGGGATTGAAACCGGAATGCCCGTTATGGTGCCGGAAGGGGTGGTGGGACAGGTTACCGGTGTTTCCCGCAGCCATGCCAAGGTTTTGCTGATCATTGACCGCAACAACGCCGTGGATGCAATGGTTCAGCGGACGAGGACCCGTGGGATGGTAAAGGGCCTTTCAAGCAATGTGTGCCATTTTGAGTTTGCCCTCCACAAGGCGGATATCAAAACCGGGGATACCATAATTACATCCGGCCTGGACGGCGTCTACCCCAAAGGTCTTCCAGTGGGCCGGGTGTCCAGGATCATACGGCGGAGCTCCGGTATATTTCAGGATATCGAGATTACGCCGTTTGCCGATTTTCACCGGCTGGAGGAAGTGCTTGTCATACTCGATCCTCCGGATATCGATACAAATCTTCTGGATCCCTGAGAAGAACAAGCTCCCGGTGAGAAGGGATCGGCCGTAAACACTATGCACTACATCGTCTATTTCATCGTATGCCTGCTCCTCGTGGTACTGAAGACCACCATTATACCTGGGGTGCTGGGAGGGTTGTGGTTGTATGATCTGCTCATACCCCTTGTCATCTACTTCAGTCTCTACCGCAGCCTGGCCGAGGGACTGCCGGTTGTCCTGCTTTCCGCCATAATGATGGACATGATCTCCGGGGCACCCGCCGGAATTTATCTCACCACCTATATCTGGCTGTTTCTGGGATTTCGCCAGACATGGCGGTTTCTGGATCTCAGACACAGCTATCTGTTCCCCGCGATCGTCGTTGCCGGGGTTGTCTTTCAACAGCTCATTTTCTGGGCTGCTGCTTCTACATCCGCCGGACAGTTGGTGTTTTCCTACGAAAGTATCCGGATTGTATTCTTTCAGATCGTATGGGCGGTGGTTTCCGCACCTCTGTTATACCTTCTTTTTCATAAGCTTTTTATCGCTGCGGATCGTTTGTTTTCCGACAATAGCAGTGAAAACGGTCATTCGGGTTGACAATGAACACGCTATCTGATTCCAGCAAAAAAAACGGGGTGCCAGAACGGTTTTTCCCGAAAGTCGACCAGGAATGGTACCGCCGCCGATTATCCAAGATGATATTGTGGATGTTTGTTGTTTTCTGCATCCTTCTGGTCCAGCTTTTCAACCTGCAGATCCTTCAGGGAGACCATTACAGCAGTCTTTCCGAAAACAACAGTATCAGAAAGCAGCGAATCCAGCCGCTAAGAGGTCATATTTACGACCGCAACGGCCTGCTGCTCGTGGACAACCGGCCGGCATTCGATCTTTACATCGTTCCCGCCGATGCCTCCCCCATTAACGAAACCGCGAAAAACCTGGCCCGGTTTATCTCCCGCTCGCCGGATGAAATCAGCGAGTTGATCAGCAGCCACCGGGGACCTTACGGATACAGGCCGGTTCTCGTCAAAACCGATATCAGCCGGGATCTCATGGGGCAATTGATGACCCGGCGCTACGAGCTCCCCGGGATTGTCATCCAGACCAGCGCACGGCGCAATTATACCCATGAGCGGTTTGCTCCCCATCTCATCGGGTATATCGGCGAAATCAGCTCCGGAGAGCTCATGGCCAACCGCTACCCCCACAAGCGGGGCGGTGACATGGTCGGCAGAGTCGGAGTGGAAAGGACCTTCGAAGAGTCGCTTTCCGGGTATCCCGGTACCCGTGTCGTTCAGGTTACCGCAACCGGCCAGGTCGCATCGGTGCTGGGAGAGGACCCGGCTGTCCCGGGACACAATGTTCATCTTACCATTGATTTCGACCTTCAGTTGACCGCCCAGCGACTGCTGGAAGGAAAAACAGGCGCCATCGCGGCTATCGATCCGTCCAACGGAGATATCCTGGCCATGGCCAGCAGTCCGTCCTATGATCAACGGCTCTTTTCGGACCGCATCTCAACCCGGCAGTGGCAGAAACTGGTGAGTGACCCGGAACGGCCCCTTCAAAACCGGGTTATGCAGTCCACGTATCCGCCTGCGTCGGCCTACAAGATCATCACGGCCATGGCTGCCCTGGAAGAAACCGTGTTTGATGATAAAGAAACGGTTTTCTGCACCGGCCGCTATCGATTGGGAGATCGGACCTTCCGATGCTGGCGCCGCGAGGGGCATGGGCACCAGGATATAGTGGATGCGTTGTCCGAGTCCTGCGATGTGTTTTTCTACGACGCCGGCAAGCAGCTCGGAGTGGACCGGATCGCCTCATACGCCCGCCAAAGCGGGCTGGGACAACGGACGGGAATCGATCTGGGCAATGAAGCACCGGGCCTCGTTCCCACGGCTTCCTGGAAACGGAATCGGTTCGGCGAACCCTGGTTTGCCGGCGAGACCCTTCCCGTTGCCATTGGCCAGGGGTATAACCTGACAACGCCATTACAGATGGGCATGCTCACGGCCGCCGTTGCCAACGGCGGATCGATGTACAAGCCGCAAATCATGCGATTCGTTCAGAATGTCGGCGGAAACATCGAAAAAAGCACATCGCCCGAGGAATTAGGGCGGCTGCCTGCAAGTGATGAAACGCTGGAAATTATCCGAGAAGGATTGTATAACGTGGTTAATCACCGGAACGGAACCGCCTACTGGCATGTCCGTTCGGATGAGGTGGATATTTCCGGAAAAACCGGCACTGCGCAGGTAATCAGCCGCCTGACCGAGGAGATCGATCTGATGACAACCGATGAGATATCCGAAGAAACCAGGCGCAGGCTGCTGCCCCATGCGTGGTTCGTGGGATATGCGCCATCGGATGATCCGGAAATTGCGGTTTCCGTTATTATCGAGCACGGCGAAGGCGGGGCCAGCACAGCCGGTCCCATTGCCAAAGAGATGATGGAGTCGTATATCCGGGGGTATTCCCTGGAAAACCTTATGGAGCCGTTGCCTGGATCCGGGCAGTAACCGGTTGTTTTTCAATTTTTTAAGCCCGCAGCTCACACAGAGTGACATCAGACCAATCAATCAAGCAGGAGTTGGCATATTATGACCGGTGAGAAACCGAAATCCGCACACGAAGACGATGGCGCCGCAAGCGACAGGGAAGAGGCGCCTGTCAATTTTATAAAGCACATCATCGACGAGGACATTCGAACCGGAAAATACGATGGCCGTGTTATCACCCGTTTTCCGCCGGAGCCCAACGGGTATCTCCATATCGGGCATGCCAAGTCGATTTGTCTTAATTTCGGCCTTGCGGAGCACTATGGCGGCATTTGTCACCTCCGGTTTGACGACACCAATCCCCTGCGGGAAAACACGGAGTATGTAGAATCCATTATCGAAGATGTCCGGTGGCTCGGTTTTGACTGGAAGGATCGCCTGTACTTTGCTTCGGACTATTTCGACCGGCTCTACGACTATGCGGTTCAATTGATACGGAAGGGAAAAGCCTATGTAGACAGCCTGTCTGCCGATGAAATCCGTGAATTCAGGGGCACCCTCAACGAGCCGGGTAAAAAGAGTCCCTACCGGAATCGTTCGGTGGAGGAGAACCTGGCGTTGTTCGGAAAAATGGCGGCAGGGGATCTCGAAGAAGGAACGTGCGTGCTGCGCGCCAAAATCGATATGGCCGCATCGAATATCGTCATGCGAGACCCCACCTTATATCGGATCCGGAAAAAAAGCCACCACAGAACCGGTGAGCGCTGGTGCGTCTATCCCATGTACGATTTTGCACACTGCCTTTCCGATTCCATTGAAAAAATCACCCATTCTCTTTGTACACTGGAGTTTGTCAATAACCGGGAACTCTATGACTGGATTCTCGACGCACTGGGAGTCTACCATCCCCAGCAGATCGAATTTGCACGGCTCAATCTCAGTTATACCGTATTGAGCAAGCGGCGCCTTATTCAATTGGTGGAAGAAGGATACGTAGGCGGGTGGGACGACCCTCGCATGCCGACCCTCTCCGGCCTGCGGCGGCGCGGATACACCCCGGGGGCGATCCGGAAGTTCTGCGATGTCATTGGCCTTGCCAGGCGGGATTCGATGGTGGATATTTCACTGCTGGAGCACTGCCAGCGGGAGGAGCTCAACGTGTCGGCACCGCGCGTGATGGCGGTTTTGAACCCGCTGCGGGTCGTCATTGAAAACTATCCCGAGGGCGAAGACGAAATGCTCGAGGCTGTCAACAATCCGGAGGATGCGTCCAAGGGAACGCGGAACGTTCCCTTTTCCCGCGTAATTTATATTGAAAAAGACGACTTCATGGAGGACCCGCCGAAAAAATTCTTCCGGCTCGCACCAGGCAGAGAGGTCCGGCTCCGTTACGCATATTTCATTTGCTGCCGGGATGTCATCAAAGATGAGCATGGGGCGGTGGTTGAGCTGCGCTGCACCTATGACCCGGAAACACGGGGTGGCAATACGCCCCCGGATGGACGGAAAGTCAAGGCGACCCTGCACTGGGTATCGGAAAGGCACGCGCTTTCCGCCCCCGTCAGACTCTATGACCACCTGTTTTCGGTTGAAAATCCGCAGGCGGCAAAAGATTTCCGGGAGCATATCAATCCGGGGTCTCTTACAGACGCCTTAAATGCAAAACTGGAGCCGGCCCTGAAGGATGCCCGGCCCGGCATGCACTACCAGTTTGAGCGCCTTGGGTATTTTTTCACGGATCCCAAAGAATCGACCGACGAGCATCCCGTATTCAACAGGATCGTCACACTGCGCGATACCTGGGCGAAAATCCAAAAAAAGCAGAAGGCCGGGGGGGTAGCGCCTTAGGCCGTTTCAGCGTTTCAGTGCAGGATCTCATATACGGATCAGTTCGTATTCGCGGGATCCGATTCCTAACTTTTCGGCATATTCCAACTGAAGCGGCCAGTCCACTTTGGGGTATATCGCCCGGAATTTGTCGGAACCGGCTTCCGTGTGTTCTTCCATGCAGCAGCCGGGAAGCGCTGGCTCCCGGTTGACCAGATCGACGCTGGCCTGGTCGATTGCAACCGGGTCCGTGGATGCCACGACGCCGATATCCCGGACAATGGGTGCGTCGTTATAGGGCACACAATCGCATGCCGGTGATACATGGTTGATGAAATTGACGCACAGGGTCTTTTCCCGCTTGTTTTGAAGCACCCCGGCGCAGTATTCCACCATGCTTTCCAGGAAAACCGGTATCGACTGGTTCCACTGGACCTGGATAGCCTTGTTTTCGCAGATCAGAATGCATTCCCCGCAGCCGATACACCGCTCCGGATGAATGAACGCCTTGTCGTCGATCATTTCGATGGCCTGCTGGACGCAATGGTCTGCGCACAATTCGCAGCCGATGCATTTTTTCGCTTTAACCTTCGGGGATACGCCGGAATGCTGCTCGAGTTTTCCTCGGCGGGAAGCGCATCCCATACCGATATTCTTGATGGCGCCGCCGAATCCGGAAAGTTCGTGCCCCTTGAAATGGGCAAGGGAAACCATACCATCGGCCTGAACAATTTCCGTGCCGATGTAAACCTGTTGGAAATGTTTGCCATCCATTGCGATCGTCGTTTCGGTACGCCCCCGAAGTCCGTCGGCGATGACCAGTGGTGCATCGGCGATGGAATAGTCAAAGCCGTTGGTGATTGCCGTAACCAGGTGGTTGGGCGCGTCTCCACGGGTGCCGGCATACAGGGTATTGGCATCGGTGAGAAACGGGACGCCGCCGGCGGCCTTTACGCTGCGAACCGCCTGGCGAACATAGACCGGCCGGATGAAGGCGGTGTTGCCGGATTCGCCGAAATGGAGTTTGAGTGCAACCAGGTCCCGCTTGTCGATGCAGTTTTCGAGACCGGCCTGATTCATCAGCCGGTCGAATTTTTTCAGGAAGTTTTCCTTGTAGGTGGCACGGAAATCGATAAAGTATACCTTGCTGGTCATACAGTCCCCCTTGCTGGCTTGTGATTCGAATCTTTAATAAATTGAGACGTCAGACAGATGCTGTTTAAAAACTTCGAAAAGCCTTTATTGATGCATCAGGTATTGATACACTCGTAAAACACCCCGATCAGGGAGTTTAAAAACACCTTTTAGCATCCAATACCGAATATATAAACCGTAAAGTTCCGGCTCACAATGTTTGACAGGCGACTTGTACAATATTTCGACTGGTGGCTTCTGCTGCTGACCCTGGTGATCGCCGCAATCGGCCTGGCGCTGATATACAGCAGTGTCAATGCAGGTGAAGTTTCATCTTCAAAAATCCACCTCCGGCAGGCCAGCTGGCTCGGCATCGGTCTGCTGGTAATGGTATCGGTCTTTCTCTTTTCCTACAAAAAACTTGATCGATGGTCACCCGTTATTTATACGGTGTGCATTGGACTGCTCATTGCCGTTCTTGTGGTCGGTAAAACCGTCGGCGGTTCTACCCGTTGGCTTGACTTAGGACTTTTTGTTCTGCAGCCGTCCGAGCCTGCAAAAATCGGTGTAATCCTCATTCTGGCGCATTATTTCGCAAAAAAGGTCAGTCCCGGCGGAATGGGTTTCCGGGAACTGTTATGGCCGCTTGTCCTCAGCATCATTCCCTTCGGATTGATCTGGATGCAACCTGACCTGGGAACGGGTCTGCTGATCATGCTTATTACAGGAAGCATGGCTTTTTTTGCGAAAATCGAACGCCGAACGTTTTTGATCCTGTTGGCCGCCGTGCTCATTCTCTTGCCTCTGGGATGGTTTATTATCGAGGATTATCAGCGAACCCGGATCCTTATGCTCTTCGCACCGGAAAGCGATCCAAGAGGTGCGGGATACCATATTTTACAGTCGAAGATTGCCGTTGGATCGGGAATGATCTATGGCAAGGGGTTTATGGAGGGGACCCAGAATATCCTGTCTTTTCTGCCGGAGCAGCATACGGATTTCATTTTTTCCGTTCTTGCGGAGGAATGGGGATTTGCAGGGTCCGCAGGACTCTTGATCCTTTTTTTCCTCCTTGTCTCATTCGGATTGAATATTGCCCACGGCTGCAGGGACGATTTCGGTACAATCCTCGCTTTTGGCATCACATCGATGATCTTCTGGCAGTCCGTCATCAATATCGGGATGGTTATCGGACTGATGCCGGTCGTCGGTATGCCCCTGCCCCTGGTAAGCTACGGCGGCTCATCCGTGGTTACTTCCCTGCTGGGTATCGGTATACTACTGAATATCAGTATGCGCCGTTTCGTAAAAGATTGATAGCTTCGTAAAAAGTCCAATATCTGCGCCTTCGCGCATTGCTCAGAATTTAAAGTGCGATAAGTACTTTTAATTATATTCTATTTAGCAAGTCTTGATCTTGAACATTTACAAAGCCGTTTAATCGCGACTTATTACGGTTCATCAAAGATTGATTTTTACGGCATGAAACAAGGCGGGATATTTATCGAAATCACAAAAAATCTTTTGACAAATTGTGCCATTTGGTGCTATGCACTTTTGCTTAAATCAAAATTTAATGTGTCTATCTAAAAATATAGAAATGCGATGCGGAGGATGACAAAATGATTACGCTTGACTGGTCGATTCTCATCCAGATGATCAATTTCATTGTTCTTGTCTGGGCCTTGAATTATGTGGCATACCGACCCATAAGAGGTATCCTTGCCCGGAGAAAGGAAAAGGTTGAAGGTCTGGAATCCGGGATCAATCGCTTTGAATCGGATGCAAGGGAAAAAGCGTCCGCGTTTGACGTTGGAATCCGGGAAGCCCGGGAAAAAGGAATCCGGATGAAAGAGGAAATGGCCGAAAAAGCCCGGCAGGAAGAGCAGGAAATGCTGGAGCGCATCCATGAAAAAGCAAGACAGGATTTGGAAGATATCCGGAGCCGGGTCTCCAGGGAGACTGAAGAAGTTCGCCGTTCCCTGCAATCCCAGATTGACTCTTTTGCC
>SLPT01000033.1 GCA_007131845.1 Desulfobacteraceae bacterium
CACCGTGTCTATTGAGGCAATTTTATTTCTCCACAGGTAAGGGGCGACAATCATGGCGCCCACATCAAAGGTTGAATTGTCCGAAAATCCGCCGCCGTCAATGAGCATTGTCTTTCCCCGGGGAAGTTCTACCAGGGCGGCATTTCCCTGGCCTATATCCAGATAGGTAACGACGAGGTTCATGCTGAAAAAACGGCGGTGGGTCCAATAGCCGATATCCGCGACGAGAATGAGCGCGGTAATAGCGGCTATCGTGCGCAAGGCCCATACGGGAATAAAGGGTGAAAACTGACGGTCGTAAGGATATTGTTTTGATCCGCTCCCGGGGGTTGGATCAGTGTCTGAGTTTTTGCGATTTATTTTGAGTCGCAAAAGCACGGGAACGGTGATTAAAAGGGTGTAAATGCATAGTATCTCTATTACCGATGGTGTAACGGTTTTCCATGCGCCAAAGGGAAGTGCGGCAATTTTTTCGACAATACTGATCGCGCCGCGCAGGAGTGCGTCTGCTGTCATGAAACCGATTCGACCCAGCGGTTCGATCAGGGCATGGAAAAGGGCCGAAACCAGGCCAAGGGGGACCACCACGAATCCGACCAGGGGAACGAGGATGAGATTGGCGCCAACGCCCAGAATGCTCAAATGGTTGAAATAGTGCGCAACGAGGGGCATGGTTCCGATGATCGCAAAAACGGAAATCCATACAAAACCGGTGATGATCCGCAAAAAGCTTTTCATTTTTGTTTCGCCGCGTTTTATACCTGCTGACGGAAACAGGTAAAGTCCCATGAAAATGGCCGAAACCGCTGAAAATGAAAGCTGGAAGGAAATGTCGAACAGGGAATGAGGGTATATTGTAAGAATTCCCAGGGCCGCGGCGGCAAGGGTATTGGCCGGATTGTAGGATCGGTTCAGCAGGAAAGCGGTAAGAAAGATAACGATCATGATCACGGCACGCTGAGTGGAAGGGGACATGCCGGCCAGCATGCCGTATCCAATGACAAAAATAATCGACAGGACGGCCCCGGTTTTTTTTACCAGTGCCCGCCGAAGAAGAAATTCGATTCGCCCCAGGATTGCAGCCAGCAGCATAAAGCAAAGCGTGGCGACGATTCCGACATGCAGGCCGGAGATCGCAAGCAGGTGGCTGACGCCTGCCCGGCTGAACGACTCCCGCAATTCAGATGTTATATAGTCTCTTTTTCCTACGACCAGGGCGGACAGGACGGCGCGGCTGTCGCCGTCACTGACCGAATGAATGGCCTGGTCGATGGACATGCGTGCGTTGGAGACAAAGAAGGATAGCGGATGTGCCGGATTTCCTTCAGGCACATCCACGTCAATCCGGCTTCCGTTGTCCCAGGCCGTTCCCCAAACGGATCGCCAGGCCATAAACTGCCGGTAGTCAAATCCGCCGGGATTGTTGAAATTCCGAATCGATCGAATGGGACGGGTAAAGGATATCCGGAAACCGGGCAGGATTTCAGGGGCGTCACCGTAGACGGTAAGCTGGATGCAGCCGGGAAGGGAAACGGAGTTATGGTCCGGTTCAGCGCCGTGATGGTGCACCAGTCCGGACAGAACCAGGCGGGTTCGAAAACCCTGTTTGACGGGAGGTTTGCTGACTGTTCCGGAAATGGTGACAGGCTGGCCGTCCAAAACGGATCGTACGGATTCCTGGGGAAAAGCCGGATATACTTTGGGATAAATGGCCATCCATCCAAGAACAAAGAAAAGGAGAAGCGGGGCGGCTGAAGATGTTTTCTGAAGGTAAAGCGATCTCCCGAGCCAAATAAGGCAGGAACCAGCAACGATCCAGGCTGCCGGCGCAGCAAGCGGAATATGGATGCAGCGTCCCCAGAGGATGCCAGCAATGAAAGCGAAAACAAGCGGCAGCACGGGACGATGCCAGGTGGATTGGTTGTTGTTGGTACTGGATGACTTTTCGGGTGCAGGATTTCCGCGCTCTTGTGCTGTCATGACGTAATATATAAACCGGCTTTTCCATAGCGGATTGCCGCCGGCTTTCAGCTATCGAGGTGCACTGCAGTGACTCCTGCTACGGATGAGAGTCCGGTTGGGCTTCCAGCTTCCCTCAACTGGCAGGAACCCGCTTGATGATGGCTCCCAGCGCCGCGAATTTTTTTTCCATGGAATCATATCCCCGGTCCAGGTGATAAATTCTGGATATGCGCGTGGTGTTGTCTGCAACCAGGCCGGCAAGTACCAATGAAGCGCTGGCTCGCAGGTCTGTTGCCATGACCGGTGCGCCGGAGAGCCTTGAAACGCCTTTAACCATTGCGTGGTTTCCTGAAATGGTGATATCCGCGCCCATACGGCGAAGCTCGCTGACATGGATGAAGCGGTTTTCAAAAATGGATTCTGAAATGACACTCAGTCCGTTTGCTACGGACATGAGCACCATGAACTGGGCCTGCATATCCGTGGGGAAACCGGGATAGGGGAGCGTCTTGATATCAACGCTTCGGATGACGTCCGATCCCTGTACCGTTATGCCTGCATCGACTGTCTTCACGGCAGCCCCGCATTCCCGCAGTTTATGGATGACCGGCTTGAGATGTGCGGGATCGGCACCGGTGAGCCGGATTTTGCCTTTGGTGAGGGCGGCCGCCACCATGTAGGTGCCTGCCTCGATCCGATCTCCGATGATACGCGCCTCTACGGGCGAGAGGTTCTCCACGCCGTGGATGGTGATAACGGTCG
Source organism: Desulfobacteraceae bacterium (assembly GCA_007131845.1). Lineage (GTDB taxonomy): Bacteria > Desulfobacterota > Desulfobacteria > Desulfobacterales > Desulfosalsimonadaceae > B1SED10-16. Next base: position 2,725 of record SLPT01000033.1, read on the forward strand.
ATCCGGCATCCCTTATGTCGGCCCCCATCCGGTTGAGCATTTCCGCCAGGGCGATAATCTCGGGTTCCTTGGCCGCGTTCCGGATAACCGTCGTCCCTTTGGCAAGGGTTGCAGCCATCATAATGTTTTCGGTGCCGGTCACCGTGGGAATGTCGAAAAAGATTTCACCGCCTTTGAGTCTTTTTGCGCTGGCTTCTACGTAGCCGTGTTCGAGTTTGATCGATGCGCCTAATTTTTCGAGACCTTCCAGGTGCATGTTGATAGGGCGCGCACCGATCGCGCATCCGCCGGGAAGGCTGACCCGCGCACGGCCCATTCTTGCCAGAAGAGGGCCCAGGACCAGAACGGATGCGCGCATTTTGCGCACCAGGTCATAGGGGGCCTCATGCTGAAAAAGGTCGGTGGTATCGATGATAGCCGTGTTGTCCTCAAATTCGGCGCTTGCGCCAAGACCGGCCAGAAGTTGGCAGATGGTTTCGATATCCTTGAGATCCGGAACATTTCGAAGAACGAACCGGCCGCCGGTGAGAATTGTAGCTGCAATCATAGGCAGCGCGGCATTTTTGGCTCCGCTGACAGATACTTCGCCATGCAGCGGACGCCCTCCTTTGACGAGGATTTCATCCAAGACAATACGGACCTTTCTATTTCAATGGAGAAGAATGCAGTGTACTTAACGTATGTAAAATTCTGAGGAATCGCGCGCAGGAACAGGTATTGGGGTCGAGAAATTGCCGGTGTGCCGGATACACCGGAAGGCTCACTAACAGAAACCCGGGTAGAACTGCGGATGCGCTCGCAACGCTACCCGGGTCTAAGAAACAACCGGCATCACCGGTTTCTTTTGTTAGTGATGATCTGAAGATCCTTCATCTTCCTGCACAGTATCGATAATCGACTTGATGATGCAGAAGGTCAGGCCTGCGCCTACCACCGATATGGCGAATCCTGCGGCGCCCATGAACAGGTATTGTCCAAGATACCAGGTCCATTCATATGCAAACGGAAACATAAGTATATCCTTTCCTTTTCGTATTTCCCGATAATACTATTTACGGGTTGAGCTCCCTTTCCTGCGGAAACAGGGGCAGGTACCGATAGGCCAGCGATATAACGATAATGCCCACTGCCACCGGCATGATCGTGGTAACCACTTCCGTCCAGGCCGGTGAGTACATGAACCATTCATCAAAGGGCTTAAGCGGTGCAGCAAGGGTTTGCAATACCATGACCCATCGGTTGATGCACAATCCGATAATGGCAAGGGCTGCTGCGGCGAAAAGGAGTCTCCGGTTTTCGCGCCCCTTTTGGGTGATTAATATCAGTGCGGGAAGGAATCCGCATATCACAATTTCGGCGATCAGTATCCAGATGCCGTACAACGGATTGTTTGTGTAGAAGCTCATCAGGGAGAATCCGGCGGAAGGCGCCGTGACAGTCGCCCAGTAAATGGTATCCAACGATTTGGCTATGATGTAGGTCAGCAGCATCCAGCCGGATATTTTGGCTAGAAGCTGGTAGACTTCATCCTTTACGAGCCGTTTGCCCGTGATGATCTCCGTGAGCCGGCACATGGATGCAGTGAAAAGCGGGCCGACAGCGGCTGCGGACCATGTGAAGAGAAAGAAGGTCCACGGCCAGATGAAAAGCCCTTCCCGGAAGGCGAATGGACGCCCATACAGAACGCCGGGTACGCCGCCCAGGGATCCTTGATGGAAAAAGGAAAGGAAAACGCCGGTGGCCGCAAAGACCGCCATGATTTCATGCATATTGTGGCTCAGGTGGTGGAAAAAGCGGATTCGCTGAATTTTCGGGTTTTCCAGAATCACCGGGATGAACTCAACGATGAGAACGCCCAGGTAAATGGTCAGGCAGAACGCCACCTCCGTAAGCATGGAGTGGATGTTGGCGTGCCAGAAGATAAACCAGCCCCTCAGCGGCTGCCCCACGTCGAGTCCGAGCAGTAACAGGGCCATCGAGTAGCATACCAGGCCCAGGATAACCGCGAAGTTTATGATGTTTTTGACCTGCTTTACGCCCATGATATAGGCGAGAAAGCCGGAGAAGAATGCGCCGCCGCCCAGTGCGATTACCGCAAGATCGGCCCAGATCCACAATGCAAAACCGTATGCATCGTTCATATTGGTCTGGTTCAGGCCGAAACCCCAGACCCGGAACATGGCGTATGCGGCAATCAGCAGGACCAAAAACGCGGGGAGCAGCCACAGGATAAACTGGCTGCCGCTGCAGCGTTTTACACCCTCGGGGAATGCTGAAGTCGTCATGATCTGTTCGCTCCTTGCTGTATTGTATTCGTCAGTATCTGAGTCAATGTTTTTTCAGTTGAGCCCGCATCCGGTGAACAAAGGTTCGTTCGACCGGCCAGCGGAAGGATCAGGCTTCGTTTTCGGCAAATGCGGCCGGGACTTCCCCTTCGAGGTAGTTGTCAGCCATGCGGTGGACCCATTTGCGTTTCGAGATATAGTACACGCTCGGATTGGTGTTCAGACGCTCCAGCAGACGGAATGCGTAGCGGTCCTGTTTGAGCTTGTATACTTCGTGTTCCGGGTTGTCCAGGTCTCCGAACGTGATGGCGCCTGACGGGCAGGCCTGGGTACAGGCGGTCTGGTATTCGTCTTCCCCGATCTCTTCGGGGCGGCCCTCGTGGTACGCTTTTTGTCTTGCCAACTGGAACCGATGGTAGCAAAAAGAGCACTTTTCGACAACACCTCGCGTGCGGGCCGAAACGTTGGGGCTCAGGTATTTTTCCATGTCCGCCGGCCAGACCGGATCCCACCAGTTGAACTGGCGGGCGTGATAAGGACAGGCGGCCATGCAGTAGCGGCACCCGAAGCACCGGGTGTAGATCTGGCTGACAATGCCCGTGGGCCAGTCGAAATCCGTTGCAACGGCCGGGCACACGGAGACGCACGGCGGTTTTCCGAATTCTTTTCCGTCGCAATGCATGCACGGCTGGGGAAGGTAGCAGACTTCGGTGTCGGGAAACGATTCTCCGTTGGTCAGCTTGTACACCATGATCCAGTTGAGCGAAAGCATCTTGGCGCTTTCTTCATCCCGGAAGGAGACGTTGTTTTCCGAGTAGCAGGCGACCATGCAGGATGCGCATCCGGTGCACTTGTCCACGTCGATGACCATCCCGAAGTGTCTGGCCTTTGTATGAGAAGGTATTTTTTGCATCACAAACCTCTTTTGGCTGTTGGTATCAAGTACGGTTTACGCGGGTAGCGCGCGTGTGCGTGCCGGATCGATCACGCTTTTGTAAGCTGCGCCCGGATTCCCCATGCCGTGTTCATGCCGTATGCGGGGTCGGGTAAGGCCCGGAGCAACGCATTGACGTTGACCCCCTTGCCGGCGATAAACCGGCTGTAGGCTGTATGCCCCAAGCCGGCCGGCATTGCTGCGAGCCCCGGCATGATGCCTTCGAACAGGTCGATCCGGACCGTTGCCTTTCCGGCGGGTGTTTCAATAACAGCCTCGTCCCCCTGCTTCAGGTTCAGGTTTCTGGCCGTTTCGGGATTGATCTGTATGAACAGCTTGTCCTCTTTGAGGGTTTTCGAATCGATGGTCTTGGTCATAAACGGCGGGTTGGCCACCGCTCCGGATGCGATCCGGGGGGATTGGTACGCCACGAGGGCGACAGCATTGTTCGTGTTGCTTCCAGGAATTTCAATTTCCCGGTATGCGGGAAGTTTATCCGTATCCCCGTTGTCGGCGGTATGCCGCCGGGTCGGGTAAAATTCGTAGCTGCCCGAGTCGGTTTCAAAGGCATCGGAGATGCCTGAAACCCGGTCCCGGTTGACGATGTAGCCGTTACGGGTGAGGTCCCGGTAACGGTCTGAAAGCGCTTTTTCCAGGAAGTCCCCGTAGTCGTCCCATGGAAACGAACTGCCGATGCTTCCGCCCATTTCCTGTGCGATATCAATGATCGTATCCCCGACATTGCGGGTATCGTATTGAGGATCGACCACCGGTACGGAAAAGCCTTCAACCGGCATCCCAACGCCGGCGGGGGCGGGCACGTCCCGGGATCCCTCAAGGAAATGGTGATCCGGCAGGATAATGTCCGCCATTTTGGCTGTTTCATCCATGAAGCTCGAGAAGCTGACGATAAACGGGATTTTTTCGAAGGCTTCCTGGACTTTTTCGCTCTCTTCCAGGGTGTACACCGGGTTGGCATCCACCACCAAAAGCGCCTCGACGGGAAGATCGTTGTTGCGGGCTTCCAGTATGCGTTTCGGAAGCAGGTTCAGCAGGTAGCGGCTCTGGGGATACTGGTCGGAACCGGCAAGATCGGCGCGCGGTTTTTCGGTCCCGGCCGATGCGGCGTTGTCTTTTTGAACTTCCGGTAAATCGTAGTCCGGCTCGGGAAAGACGAACATGCCACCGGCCTGGTTAATGTTTCCGACCAGAGCGTTTAAGGCATGGACCGCAAGGGTCTTGTCGATGTCCGCAGTGTTTCGCGATTCATAGTATCCGCAAATGGCAACCGGTTTGTCCGAGCGTGCGAATTCAACGGCCACTGATTCGATCCGGCGGGCATCGATGCCAGTGATTTCGGCGGCTTTGGACGGTGTGTATTCACTAACCAGGCTGCGAAACCCCTTGTGCATGTTGCCGTTATCGTCCGTAAAATCCTCGAAGCCGAATGCATGGTTGCTGATGAAATTCCGGTTGTGGAGCCCCCTGTCGATGATCACGGATGCCATTGAAAGGGCAAGCGCCGCCTCGGTGCCGGGTTTGGCAGGCAGCCATTTCTCTGCCCTTGCCGCGGTGTTGGACAGCCTCGGTTCAACCTGCACCAGTTTGTGGTCTTCTCCGAAATTGCTGTAGGCTGCAAACTGGTATCCGGGTGCGCCGCATCCATCGAGAAGCCCGCATCCGAAACTGAGGATGTATTTTGCGTTTTCCAGGTCAAAGCCGACATTCTGGGCGGATTTTCCCTGTGCAAGGTATGCGGCGGTTTCGTGGGCGTCGCGTCCGGACGGGGTCCGGATGAAGTTGGGCGAACCGTAGGCCTCCAGAAAGCGTTTGAAGAGATACGGGACCGTGCCCCGGTCGTCACCGGCTATGACGGCAGTTTTGTGGGATTTTCCGTTTTGCCGTAGTTCGCCAAGCTTCCGGGTAACCTCGGTGATTGCCGCATCCCATCCAATGGGTTCGAATTCACCGGATCCCCGCTCACCGGTCCTTTTCATGGGCGTTGTTACCCGGGAAGGCCCGTAGAGATACTGGATGGATGAATAGCCCAGGGGGCACAGGCTTCCCCTGTTGACGGGATGATCTTCTTTGCCCTCAATTTTAACCACGCGGTCCCTGATCGTCCGGACCCTGACGCCGCATCCCCCGGGACAGAGCGTGCAAACCGTTTCCTTCCATCTCACCGGTCCATCTTCCGGCACCGGGGTCCACGGCCAGTTCTGGGACCATATGGCGATGTCGTCGGTCATTTTCCAGGGCACGGGCGACAGAAGATGGCCGACTACCAGGCCCCCCGCAAGTGACAAAAAACATCTGCGATCGATTTTCATGGAATTTACCCCTTATTTATATATCCAAACAAGATTTCATTGTCCATTTTGCAGTTGATGTTCTACTTGTGGCACTGCAAGCAGCTTCCCTTGCTGTCCGTCTGATCCACGTGGCAATGCACGCAGTCCATCATTTTCATGCGCGGCGCATACTCGGGTTCGCCCAGACGGGACATGTTCCATCCCCATATATCCCGGCTGTACCCGGTCAGGCGGTTTTCCTGGTAGGGGCGGAGGCTTGTGGATTCGCCGATATCCCCGTGGCAGGTTGCGCAGTCCATGTCCGCCCCCCTGACGTGCGGGGCGTGGGAAAAGTAGACGCAGTCCGGCTGTTTCGCATAAATGTTCCAGGGAACTTCCTTGTCTTCAAGGACATATTCTTCTACGAATTTGATTTCGTTCGGATCGTCACCCTGTACGAACATGTGGCAGTCGCGGCATTCGTTCAGAGTGGGCGATCCGGAGAAGCTCCCGTCCTCCCGGAAGTAGTGGCAGCTGTTGCAGCCGTCGTGGACAAAGTCCATGTGGAGATCGTGGTTGAAGTCGATGGGGTGGGGCACTTCCTTGTACAGCAGGTTCGGAAATCCGACCCAGCCGCTTAGCATGCTGAAGCCGAAGCCGATGACAAAGAAGGCGAGAATTACCCAGCCGGTTGCGCCCTTTTTGGGTGCGGGCTCGTTCGACGGGGCATTGCTGGTGTTGTCCGTTTGTGTGCTCATGGCTACTCCGTCACAATCTGTTGGGGTTTATCGTTTGCATCCGCATATATTTTCAATATATTGATGATCAATCAAATGTGACGGGATCGTAAAAAGTATGC
>SLPT01000318.1 GCA_007131845.1 Desulfobacteraceae bacterium
CGGGCCGTTAGCTCAATCAGGCAGAGCAACTGACTCTTAATCAGTAGGTTCAAGGTTCGATTCCTTGACGGCCCACCAAAGATTTCAAGGGGTTATGAATAATTTTCATAACCCCTTTTTTATGCGAAAGTGCAAAAAAGTGTAAAACGTTTCCTTGAATCGCCTTTAATAAAAGCTGCAAGCGATTCGTCCATTTCTTTTGGTTTTAAGGACTTGCCCTCCTCATATATCTTCAAAATCAACTCGATCTTCCATAATCTTTACAACCGACTGCGATCGGTGAGATACTATCCAAAATCCCTTCCGGCGATCCCGCCGTGAGGGCCGCCGAAACAAACGCGATAATGGGAGATTCCGATTATGAGTACGATCATCGAACTTTCCATCTTTCCCACCGACAAGGGGGAAAGTGTCAGCGAGTATGTTGCAAGGGTTGTCGGAATCATTGAGAGAAGCGGACTTGCCTACCAGGTAAACCCCATGGGCACATGCATCGAGGGAGAGTGGCCGGAAGCATGGAAAGTTGTGGACCGGTGCTTCACGGTGTTGCAGCAGGATTGCGACCGGATATATTGTACCGTCAAGGCGGACTACCGGAAAAACCGGAGCGATGGCCTGCGGGGCAAGGTCGAATCAGTCCGGTCGAAGGCGTAGAGGGTACGAAAACCGTGGAAATGAAGCCGCCCGCTGTGGTAAAGTGATACAGTAAGAAAAAAGAAATCCGAGCACGTTTTCTGTCATCATGAAAGAATTTTCTGTCATCATGAAAGAAAAGGAAGCGCTATGGCATACCACCAAGCGGAAGGCAAACAAAGGCTTCTGGAAATCCTGGAGACAGCCCCGGAAATAAAAAAAATCATGGAGTCCGGGCATTCCCTGGAGAAAAAACGCGTAGCGATCCGGCATTTTCTTCAGACGATGCTCTACGCCACCTTCGACGACGACAAGATCATCGCGCCGCTGGAGTGGGTGCTGGCAAGGGATGCGATCAATACTCTGAAAAACATCCTGTCCACGAGAAGCGAAAAACTGGCCGGCTTCAGCCTGATAGACTATATCGACGCAATCGTCAATGACCGGGCCGACCCGTCAGCACCACCCCCGGAGCCCGGCTTCCTCGCGGAGCTGCAGCACCTGCTGCAGGGCGTTACAGGAAAATCAAACATCTACACCGAAGACCCGCCCGAATTTCTGAACCACCATGGCCGTAAAGCCGCGGAACTGCGCTCCGCAGAACTCTCGCGACTGGCGCAGGCGGCAGAATTTTTCATGGCAAGGTATCCCGACGGCCTGGACAAAAAGGTCATCCGGCGAAGAAGCATGAACCACTCCCGCATCATGAAGCATTTCGGCGCAACGGAGGCCCAGTGGGAAACGTGGCGATGGCACATCCGGCACATCGTGCGCGAACCAGACACCCTGCAAAAAATGATCCGGCTCACCGACGACGAGTACGGGGCCATACAACGGGCCCGCAAAAACAGACTTCCCTTCGGCATCACGCCCTATTACCTGTCTTTGCTCGACTACCACGCCCACCGGAAAAACGATGCGGCATTAAGGGCCCAGGTCATTCCCAGCCCCTATTACGTGGAGCAGATGCTGAAAGCCCGCTCTTCCAATGAATGCTCCATGGATTTCATGCTGGAAAGCGATACGTCGCCGCTGGAAGGGATCACGAGACGCTATCCCATGATCGCCATTTTGAAACCCGTGACCACCTGCCCGCAGATCTGCGTCTATTGCCAGCGCAACTGGGAAATCGATGATGTCTATTCCAAACAGGCCTTCCTGTCACCGGAAAAGCTCCGGGAAGCCCTGAAATGGCTTGCCCGCACGCCGGAAATCCGTGAGGTTCTGATTACCGGCGGCGATCCGCTGCTGCTGGCGGACCGGAAAATCGAGCAGCTTCTGGTGCAGCTTGCCAGGATGCCGCACATCGAAAGGATCCGCATCGGCACCCGTATGCCCGTCACACTGCCGCAGCGCATCACCGAAGCGCTGGTGAAAATCATCAGGCGGTTTCACCAGCCCGGACGGCGCGAGATGATCATCGTCACCCACTTCGAGCACGCCTACGAGGCTACCCCGGAGGCCATGGAAGCAGTTCAGAAGTTCCGGCGCAGCGGAATCGACGTCTACAACCAGCTCGTCTACACGTTCTACAATTCCAGACGGTTTGAAGCAGTGGCACTGCGCAACGCCCTGCGCCTGATCGGAGTCACGCCCTATTACACCTTCAACACCAAGGGCAAGGAAGAGACCATGGACTACCGCGTGCCCATCCCCAGGCTGCTCCAGGAGCAGAAGGAAGAGGCACGTCTGGCTCCGGGAACGGTGCGAACCGACGAGATTGTATTCAACGTACCGAAGCTGGGGAAAAATTCTCTGCAAGCAGCCCAGCACCACGATGTGATCGCCATTCTGCCCGACGGATGCCGTATTTACGAGTTTCATCCCTGGGAGAAAAAGCTTTCCCTGGTCGATACCTACATATACCGGGATGTATCGGTCTACGACTACATGGAGCGGCTTCGGGCCGCGGGCGAGAATCCGGATGATTACAAGACAATCTGGTACTATTACTGAAGATTGACGGCTTTGCGGGAGGCGGGTTATCGGCCAGTGCTGTTACAAGGGCATCGCGGATGGGCTTTCAGGCAAAAAAGCAGGGCTCAGGCATAATCATAGGGGGAAGACTCTACCGGCAGACCCGGCCCCGGAACTCCGCCCGTTTCCAGCTTCACGTCCAGTTTCAGCAAATCCAGGGCTCCGGATACGATATGGATGCCGATACCCGCTTCCAGGCGGACATTACCCGGCGCTTCGAACTGGTGATGAAGACATCCTTCGCACAGGAAGGCGACCCCGCTCGGGTATCCCATTTCCCGCAGCAGTTCCACGCCGGAAGCATTCAGCGGGTCCAGTCCGCAAGCCCAGTCATCCGCCCTGCAGCTCTCGCAGACTTCATTTTTCCGGCGCAGGCTGACCGATCGACCAATCGACTGGAACAAAAGGCTTTTCTGCAGCATCTCCATCGTAAACTTGCCGAATGCGGGGGACGCCTCTTCCATGCCCTTTATTTTCACCACGAATTCCAGCACGATTGTCTCCTGAAAACTTGTTGGGTTCGAAAATATCCCCGGCCGGGTACATTGGTGCCTGAACGAATATCGACTTTTTCGACAATCTCTGAGCTTGACGAAAATCCTGGTTTTCATTCGGGCATTACATTAGCCGGGGTCGATATTCCGCAAAAACGCCTCCACGAGATCCGGATCAAACTGTGTGCCTGCTCCCCCCTGGAGCTCCCTGGCCGCATCTTCCGGGGTTTTTGCCTCTTTATAGTACTTTTTCGTCATGGTATCGTAAGCATCTGCAATGGCGATAATCCGGCACTCGATGGGAATCTCCCTGCCTTTCAGTCCCATCGGATAGCCCTGCCCGTTCCACCATTCATGATGCTTCAGAATCAACTCCGCAACAGGGGCCAACTCTGCGCTGGACAAAGCGATCCGCCGCCCGATTTCGCAGTGCTGCTTTACCTCCCGGTACTCCTCCCGGCTCAGGGCGTCCGGCTTGAAAAGGATATCGTCTCTGATGGCCACTTTGCCCAGATCATGAAAGCGCGCAAGAAGACGCAGCCTGTCGATTCGTTCCCCGGAGAGCCCTGTTTCTTTCGCCATTTTGACGGCATAATCCTCGAGGCGCTCCACGTGCCCTTCAGCGATAAAATCCTTCTTGCCAAGAATCCGGAATAGGTACTGGATAATGCGATTTCTTCCGGTCTGCTCCTCCCTGAATTTCTCCCTGTACATGTTGTCGTCCGCCTGTTTGAACAGCTTTTGCATGTCCAGGGGCGAATGTTCGCTTACAGCATACCCGATGGCAAGCGACAAGCTCTGAGTGCTTGCATCCCCGTTGTACTTGCCGATCTCTTCGACGATACGGCTTACGCGTTCTTCCACCACCTCCCGGTTGCTTTCCGGAAGCAACACTGCAAACTCATCCCCTCCGATCCTCGCAATGAGATCGCTGGAGCGGAAAGACCTTTGCAGAATGTCGGCAGCAGCCCGGATCAACGCATCGCCCTGCTGATGGCCAAACGTATCGTTGATGAATTTCAGCAGATTGATATCGCATACGATGATACCCATGGGCAGATGCCTTGCAGCTGTCAGCCGCTTCATCTCCTCTTCGAAATAAGCCCGGTTGTAAAGACCCGTAAGGGGATCATGAAAGCTCAAAAACCGGAGCTGCTCCTCGGTCTGCTTCCAATGAGACAGGTCCCGGATAATGGCGAGCGTTCCGATTTTTTCACGCGACCCGTCCCGCAAAAGGCTCATCGACAGGGCGCAGGGCATGATCGTGCCGTCTTTTCTCCTCAGGTCGATCTCCCTGTCCCGGACAAATTCGTTGCGGCGGATGTCGGCCACCAGCAATTTCATCGACTCCCGGTCGGCACAGATCTCAAAGGTCCTTTTGGCCCGCATCTCCGTAAAATTATAGCCGAGCAGCTGTGTGGCCTGATTGTTCCATCGGATAAACCGGCCGTATTTGTCCAATATGGCGATGGCATCGGCCGAACTTTCAAAAATATTTTCGAGAAAATTTTTTTCCTTTTTATACTGCTCCTGGCTTTTCAGCAGTTGTTCTTCCGCCAGCTTTTCAACGGTGACATCCCGCATGATCACCAGGGTGGTATCGTTCCGGTTCTCCTTGCGAACCGGCAAGATCCGGGTTGATACCAACCGGCCGCCCGGCATCACCAGCGGATCGAGCGAAACCGGCCGCCGGACATCGAGTGACTCGAACACCCGCCTTGCCACCATGGCCTGATCCCCGTCCATGAAGAGGTCGATGAAATTCCCCGCCAGCAGGACCTCTTCCCGGACGCCGATCATGGCAAGCGCGGCCGCATTCTGGTAAACTACCTTGTTGCCCTGAATCTCCAGGAGCCCCTCGGACATGTGCTCCAGGGCAAGCTCATAATTCCCGGAAATCTCCAGGAGTTCCTTGCTGATCTGCCGTTCGACCAGGTGATCCCGGCCGATCACCCGACCCCTCAATTCAGCGCGGCGGCCTGACTCCACCCTTTTCACAATGAAATCGACATCCGCGGAGAGCTTGTCCAGCGGCCCCTTGGCGAGTATAACGTCCGCCTCCAGATCGGCCGGACATATGTCTTTTTCACTTACGATGGCTGAAACCACGACAATAAAGCACTGATCCAGGCTTTCCCGTTTTCGCATGACCCGGCAAAGCTTTTCCCCGCCGATATGGGGCATTATCAGATCGACAAAGACAATATCCGGGATGCAATTACCCAGCGCTTCCAGTGCGGACAGCCCATCCGGTGCAGTCACAACCTCGTATCCTTTTCCCGTGAGGAAATCGGACATGAACTTGCGCATCACAGGATGATTGTCCACCACCATAGCCCGCTTCGCCTGCATAGTATCCCTGTAGCCGGGACTCTGGAGAGACGGCTCAAACAATCCGCAGTTCCTTGTTCTGTTGTGATTTTACGGCAATATGACATATTCTTTCGGGCTTTACAACTACAAGTTTATCTGCCTGGTAGTATACCAAAAAACCCCTCGTACCGCGATGTCGTATTAAACAATACTGAATGGCCTGAATTCTAAAAAAACGGATTAAGGGGTTTGCCCGGACACGGACCGGCAGGCACGACGGTTCCGTGTCATTTGGCTATCACTGCTCAAATCCATTCCCTGAAGCATTTCATACACGTTTCAATTCTGTTTATCGGCATTTTGCGCCCTGATCTTTAATTTTTTTTTGAAAAAATTCGGATCAAGATGCTTTGCAAGAGCACCAAAAGCAAAAAAACCATTTTAACTGAAAGATGAAACAGATATAGTACAGAAAAAAGGATGGCATCCCATGAATCCGGCATAAAAATCCCGGCAAGCGGGCCAGCGAAACAAGCGGGAGCCGGCCGGGATGACAGTATATGTGGCAAGACCCGGAGCCAGGGCAAAAAGGACGAACATGAACGATTACGATGCAAAACAACTGGAAAGTCCCGATAAACCGAGCTTTTTCAAAGACTTCTCCATGGGGTGCGGCACCCTTGTACTGCTTGGCTTTTTACTTTTCATCGTTGTGCCGCTGATCGCCATCGGATTTAAAATCGCCTTGTGGCTTGCCGTTCCGCTCGCAACAGTAATCCTTTTGGTCTTTGCGGTGGCACTGCTTGGACGGATCGTTTCAAAAGGCGGGAGGTACAGGTAAGACCGGACCACAGCAGTAAAACCCCGCAGCGGATTCAGCCGCAGAGGAGGCCAGTCATGGCCGAAAACATCACATCATGGCGGAATTTGAAAATCGGACACTGGTTTTCAGGGACCTGGGGCATGCCGGAAAAATCCTGGTGAACCTGATGACAAAGGATCTAAATGCGGATGCGATCCTGCTGGGCATACCGGCCGGAGACGTTCCCGTGGCCTTGGAAGTATCCGCAATTTCAGGCATGCCGATGGATCTCGCCGTGGTCAGCAAGATCACGCTGCCATGGAATACCGAGGCGGGATACGGCGCGGTCGCGTTCGACGGTACCGTCCGGCTCAACGAATCGATGCTGGCCCGCGCAAACCTCACGGACCGCCAGATCCGGGAAGGAATTGAAAAAACGCCATTACATCTTCGGCAAGACGCTTCGGGGCCTCGATGGCGGTCATGTGCCCCACCCCCTTGTATTCCAGGCATTTTGCACCGGGAATTTCACTGGCCATAAGACGACTTGATTCAATGAACAGGTCGTCTTTGTCCCCGTAGACAACCAGCACCGGGCAGTCAATGCCCCGAAGCCCCTCCACGCGGGGATCCGGATCCTTGTAAAAGGAACGGACAAAGCGGGCAAGGACAAACCGGTCATTTCGCTTGGCCATGGCTTTGGCCACCGACAGCATCTCCTCCGGGTTTTCCGATTCCATGATGCCTTTGAAAAACGGCCCCGGTTTGCCCCGGAGCCACTCAAACATTTCGTCCCAGTCATATTTTTCAAACCACCGGGCAAATCCCTCGTGAAAATTGTCGATGACCTGCGGATCGCCTTTCACCGGGGAGGTGAATGACCCGGTATTGGTCAGTATAAGGGAGGCAAACCGGCTTGCGTCTTCCATGGCCCGGCGCACCATGACAAACCCACCGGTGGAATGAGTCAGCACGTGAAACCGATCGAGACCCAAGTGGTCCGCCAGGGCCATGATGTCGGCTGATACGGTCTTCTCGTCGAATCCGGGCGGCTCTGCGTTTGTCTTTGTATATCCGTGGCCGCGCTTGTCCATGGAAATCATGCGGTAGTGTTCGGCCAGCCTGCCCGCCACACCGGTGAGACCCCAGTATGCGGTGTTTTCCATAAGGCCGGCCACTGCGATGATCGGATCCCCCGCGCCAATATCTTCGTAGTAAATCTGTGCATTGTTATATGAAAAATACGGCATATGCCCCCTCCTGGTTAGTTTTCATCTGATAAAGGGCTTCAAGCAGTTTGCAGCTTCCGTCATGCTGCCCGGATTTCCAGGTGCTCCATCCTGTAGTTTTCAAGGAGTCTGCGCCACTGTCCTTCTTCGATCCGGCCGATAGAGTCCACCGGCCAGGCGGGTCGCTGTCCGAAAAATATGCACACCAGGCCGCCCCGGTTGGTATAGGCGATCCCGCCGTCTGGTATGTCTTCCACAGGATCTTCTTCGCCCAAATCGATCCCGACGGGGCCGTAGAGTTCGTTTCCCCATTGGGTCAGATCAACCTTGTAAGGCAGGTTTTCGCCAAAACGGCGCGCGATGGCGGTGTCGAAAAGCGTTGCATTCAAAGAAAAATCCCCGAAATCCAGAACGATGCGTTTGCCTGTTGACTGATCGGTCACAACATACTCCTTATTTCAAAAGGTTACAGAAACATATAGAAAGAAGGCTGCCCGAAGATCATAATCCAATAAAACCCAATCTGACAACACTTGGTTTTCATTCGGGCACTATTTCAAACGCACTGGCAGACAGCCAAGAAATCGTTTGCGAAATTGTACCGGAAAAGCTATGTCAATCGGTACCCGCCGGAGGATTCCATATATTTTGGCGGGAACTTGCGTAACAACGGTCAGTTTCTGGGACACCTTCTGCGATGGAAAAAAATCAGGGAACAACAACGGTTTATGAGGGCTGGCGGGTCTACCTGCACCCGCGGGTCGTGGGGATGCTGTTTCTGGGCTTTTCCGCGGGCCTTCCCCTGCTGCTCGTCGGGGGCACCTTTACCGCGTGGCTCAGGGATCTGGGCGTGGAACTGGCGGCGATCGGGTTTCTCAGCTGGGTGGGCATGGCCCATTCCATAAAGGTTCTGTGGGCGCCCATCGTGGACCGGGCACCGCTGCCATTTCTGACGCGCATATTCGGCAGGCGGCGTTCATGGATGATAGCCGCACAGGCATCCATCGGCATATCCCTTCTTGGAATGGCCGTAACGGATCCCACGGAGCAACTCTGGCTGGTGGCAGTATGGGCTGTCGTGGCCGCGTTCGGTTCGGCCACACAGGATGTCGCCATAGACGCCTACCGTGTGGAGGCGGTTGCCAAGCACCGCCAGGCGGCCATGGCCGCCACATACGTCACCGGCTATCGGGTCGCCATCCTGGCGGCAGGCGCAGGCGCCCTGCACATGGCGGCTATTGGCAGCTGGTCCATTGCATACGGGACAATGGGCCTGCTCATGGGTGTGGGTATCGCCACAACCCTCATCATCCGGGAACCGGATGTCGCCATTAACGCCCGAACCGCCGAACTGGAAGAAAGCGTTACCCGCTATCTGGCCGAAACCGGAGACAAGGGGCTCAAAAAACGGATCACGGCATGGTTCATCGGCGCGGTCATCTGCCCCTTTGCGGATTTCTTCCAGCGATATGGCAAGGCATCGATTGCCATACTGCTTTTCGTGGCCCTGTTCCGCATCAGCGACATCTTCATGGGGGTGATGGCCAACCCCTTCTACCTGGA
>SLPT01000186.1 GCA_007131845.1 Desulfobacteraceae bacterium
CAAATGCCTCATCGTCGATGTAACCGTAGTCTTCCAGACGCGAAATCGCGGATTGAACGGCCTCTGGGTCGAAACCCTTTTTTCGAGGTACCAAAGTATTTCCTTTCTGCTGCGCGCCCGGAAGGAAAGATAGTGAAGGGACCGCTCAAAGGCCTGTTCGCGTTCATCGGAGCGTTTCAGGGACTCCAGTTGGTTTTCATCCACCGGCTGGCCGGCGTGAAGCGTCATGGCAATCTTCGATGATACGGAAAAAGCGTATTCGTCGTCGATGTAGACGTTATACCGGTTGCGGTTTCTTTTCTGGGGAGTGATGGCTGTAATTTGGCGGGCCATGGCGTCAGGCTATGGTTTTGTGACAATCGTAAAGGTGCTTTCCTGATCGTTTTCGCCCTCGCCGTTTTCCGGGATGTCTTCTTCATTTTCGTCTGCTTCTGCTTCCCGGTCCTCATCGCGCATAATATCATTGATTTCGTTTAAGGCGGTGCGCACTTCCCGGGTTCCTTCTATCCATACCCGGTGGATCGACCGGTATTCGCTTTTGACCTCGGCCAGCGAAAAGCGTCCCCTTTTCCGGGATAAAAAGTCGGCGACCAATGCCCGGACAGCCTGCCAGCTGTCTCGCCGGGTTTGGTTATCCAGCGGTATAAGCTGGTTGATGTTTCGCATCTGCCTGCGGTGGAATATGCGCTCCATGATCCGCAGCGGAAGAAATTTCCATGCCACCAGGACCAGCAGGAACAGGGCGGAGGCAATGCCCATGACACCAGGATCGAGAGGACCGTCAAGTCCCTGCTGGTTGGCAGCGGCAAACGCCGTAATCACGGACGCGACAGCGCCGACGGCCAGACCGGCTGCCCACGTGCGCAGCCTGAGCTTTCGGAGGCGCAGGCGGTAGTTGATGAGGGCCTCCAGAAAATGATCGAGGCGCTCCGAGTGGGTTTCGATAAAGGACGCGAGGTTGTCGAGCCTTTTCTGGGGCGCTTCGAGCACCGAAGTCTTGAGCATTTTGCGCTGGTTCTGGAGATGGTAGAGAAAACTCGTGCTATCCTCCGATCCGCGCGTGCGAACGGCGGTTGCCGCGCGCAGGGAATACGTCAGGTTGATGGTGGGGATATCCTTTCTGCCCGTTATCTGGGAAAGATTCCAGCACAGGGTTCCGTATACCTGCAGCAGATCCGCAAGGGAGGAGCACTCGTCAATGCGGTTTAAAACGAACAGGACCCGGTCTTCGAAGGTCCTGGCCGAGATGGTTTCCCGGAGGCTGGTGTGGGCCTCCCGGACGGTGCCGGCCTTGTGGGGATCGAACAGGACGAGTACCAGATCGGCAAGCTGGGCGAGGTCCCCGATGACGTCCTGGTAGTTGTAGCCCCGGTCCCGTTCGGTGATGCTGTCAAGCATTCCCGGTGTGTCGATGAGGGCCAGGTTGCGCAAAAAAGGGGAGTTCACCTTCTTAAGCCGGAAATGGGCGGCAAACCGGTGCCCGTGTTTTCTGAGGATCTCGAATGGATATTCCGGGTCATTGAGCAGGAATTTACCGTCTCTCACCTCCGTGGTCTGGATTGGATCGCCCTCGGGGACGTTTTCATCGAAGGAGATGATGGTAAATGAATCGTCCGTGGGGGCCTGGCCCACCGCCTGGATATCGGCCCCCAGAAACTCGTTGATCAGGGTCGACTTCCCGGAAGAGTAGTTTCCCAGGATCAGAACCATGGGGCGCCACTTGATGGTGGTTTCCAGCGGAACATCGCTGTAGCCGTATTTCAGGGCCACGGGGGACAGGTAGGTCCGAACCAGGTCGACCATTTCCGTTCGAAGCGAATTGATGTAGTTTTCCCGGTACATTTTCCTCCCGGCAGAAGTAGCTTTGAAGAAAGCAGTGGTTTTGCGTGCGATCGCCCGAATTTCCGAACAATCGCCCGATCCGGTTTCCCCTTGTTATTTTTACCCGTTTTGGCGGGTTTCATAACAATACGTATCAACAAAACCGGAAAGGGTCAAGCAGTTGAATCCCCTGGCCGAATGAGCAAAGGACTTGATAATTTCGCCTTAGGGTATAAGATGGTTATCCAAAAACAATGGTCAACAGCCGACCGGACAACGCCCAAGGAGGGAAGATGGCTCCTGCATACAATATAACCCGAAAGCGGATCGTTTGCATCAGCCGGTTGGTAGCAGCCATTGCTCTGATAGGCTTTATCTCCCTGTCCCGGGAAAACGGCATGCATGCCGCCGGATATTTCTTTATCGCCTTTTACTTAGGGACTTGTCTACTGATTTTTTGCATACCCGGCAGCTGGTTCTACGACAGCCGCCTGCTGTATGGGATTATTCTTTTTGATGCGTTTTTGATCTTTATCGGCATGCACCTTTTCGGTCTGGCGGGGGAGAATCGCCCCCCGGCGTATATTTTAATTTTCATTGTCCTATGCATTGCCGTATTCGGAGCCCGGCTGAAATATCTCATGATCAGCGCAGTGTTTTTTGCCGGAATGTACGTCTGGATTCCATATGATACGAACCATCTGATCCGGGAGGCAGCAGCGGGCCATTATCTCATGCTGTCGCTGATCGCGGCGATCGCTTCGTTTACAGGCTTTCCCGTCACCACGGTATCCAGCGACAGCAGCACCCGTCTTCGGGAAACCGAGCGGCAGTACCGGCTGCTTTTCGATTCATCGAACGTTTTTGCTTTTACCGTAAACCGTTTTGGTGAATTTTTATCCGCCAATCCGAGTCTCTATATGCACCACGGATTTTCGGATGAAATCGAAATTTTAGGGATTGCATACTCAGAGCTCCAGGTCCGGGAAGAAGCCGACCGGTTCATGGAGCATCTCCGGATAGTATTCGACACCGGGACGTCCGTAGAGTATGAGGCATTTGATCCGCATAGAAAGAAGTGGTATTCCACGGCGCTGACGCCCATCCGTGAGCCGGAAGCGGATGAAGTATATGCCGTCGGCGGGGTTTCCCGGGATATCACCGAGCGGGTGGTCAAGGAGGTGGAGCTTCGAAATGCCTATGACACCCTTCGGGAGACCCGGGACCAGTTGATCCAGAAGGATAAAATGGCGGCTTTGGGCCGGCTGGCATCGGGCATTGCGCACGAGATCCGGAACCCCATGGAGATCATCCTGATGGGGATCGATTTTTTGGAAAACAGGATCGATGCGTCCGATACCATAGGGAAGCAGTCATTGGACCGCATTTACAATGCTGCCGAACGGGTCAACAATATCATCAACGATATTTTGAAGTTTTCCCGGAAGACGGCCTTTGATATAGAAGAGGTGAATGTCTGTACCCTGGTCGATGAAGTCCTGGAACTGGCAGCGCATCTCACGGAAAAAAACGGCATTGAGGTCAGAACGCAGATTTCCGCCGAAACGCTTACGGTCGCCGCGAACCGGAACATGCTGGAGCAGGTGATGCTCAATCTCGTTCACAACGCGGTCGATGCCATGTCCGCAGTTCCGGAAAAGATCCTGACCATCCGGATATCGGTTGCCGGGGTGCAATCGGTGGGATATAAGGCTGGCTACAGGAAAGCCGATTATTTTCGGGTAGGGGACTCGATGGTCGTCATTGAGGTGGCCGATACCGGTAAGGGAATGGACAAGGATGTCCTGACCAAGCTCTTCGAGCCGTTTTTTACCACCAAGGAGACCGGCAAGGGGACCGGGCTGGGACTGAGCCTCGCGCTTATGATCATGGACCGGATGCGTGGCACCATCGATGTTTCCAGCGCACCCGGAGAAGGATCCGTATTTTATGTCCGGCTGCAGCCAGCCTGGATGATCAATGCCATGAAAGAGGATGAAAAAAATGGATTCGAAGACAAAAGTACTTATTATTGACGACGAGGAAGATTTCTGCTTTTTCGTCCGGGAGAACCTGATCCATACCGAACAGTTCGAGGTTTTCGTGGCAACAAACGGCGCCTATGGAATCGATCTTGCGCGCAGGCGGAAGCCGGATATCATTCTTCTGGATCTCATGATGCCGGATATGTCCGGTGAGCAGGTGGCCGACGAATTGAGCCAGTCGGAAGAGACAGCCGGCATACCGAAAATATTTCTTACCGCCCTGGCAACCCGGGCGGATACAGGCGACAATGTGCTGAAGAAAACCGGGGAGTCGTATTTCATTGCCAAGCCGGTGCGTACGAAGGAGTTGATCGCCGCCATACGGGAAGCGCTTGGAGAGCATGACGCCCGCCCGTTTTGAACGGTTTAAAATCCCTTAAGATACTTTCCGGATGAAGCGCCCTGTTAATGAAACGATTTTTATCCGGGGCCGGATGTCTGTTTCCTGCAGAATCATCCATCCGGGATGACGAAAGATGCCCATGTTTTATACAAGTTTATTGCGTACAGACCGGCAAGTGACAACCATCCTGTATGTGCTGTACGCGGCCGTGGCCGCGGTTCTACTGTTTTACGGGACTGCGTTTGCAGAAGATGACAGTCTCGTAAGCGTAACGGATCACGAGGGCCGGACGGTGAAGGTTCCTGCCGCCCCTTCGCGGGTGATTTCCCTTGCTCCTTCCATCACGGAAATCGTTTTTGCTCTGGACCAGTCGCACAAGCTCGTGGGAGCGACACGGTTCAGCAATTACCCGGATGACGCAACCCGCCTTCCCCGCGTGGGGTCCTATGTTCAACTGGATATCGAAAAGATCGTGGCCCTGGAGCCGGATCTTTGCATCGCCATCAAGGACGGCAATCCCGTCCGGACGGTTCGGCGACTGGAGCGGCTGGGCATACCGGTTTTTGCGATTCACCCCATGGAAATCGACGCGGTGCTCCGTTCGATTCGCGATATCGGGGAACTCCTTGGCGCCGACCCGGAAGCCTCCATGCTGATCTCGACCATTCAGGACCGCATGGCGGCGGTGGATGCGAAGATTGCCGAAGTTTCCGGCAGGCCGTCCGTCTTTTTTCAAATCGGAATAGCCCCCATCGTTTCGGCGGGAGAGGGTACCTTTATCGATGAGTTGATCGAGCGCGCAGGAGGCGTCAATGCTGCCGGCAAATATCCCGGGTATCCGCGCTTCACCCGCGAGGAGGTCCTGATGATGGCCCCGGATGTGATGATCCTCACATCCATGGATCGCCAAAAGGTGTTCGACGATGTCCTGCGGGACTGGCAGCAGTGGGATAATCTTCCAGCCGTTCGCGAAGGACGGATCCACATGGTCGACTCCGACCTGTATGACCGCCCGTCACCCCGGCTGATCGACGGCCTGGAGGAGCTTGCAGCCCTTCTTCATCCCGATATTTTCAACACACAATCCCCTGACAGCCCGTAAATGGCCGATATGATCCTGCCTGCTATCGTGAAGCGAATTGCCCTGATTTCCGGGGTGTCCATCCTTTTCCTATTGGGGACCATGTTTCTGGGGATCTCTATGGGATCATCGGGAGCCGGATGGGGTGCAATCCGGGATACCGTTGCAGCCCTGAACGAGCCCGGCAGTTCGGCTCATGCCATCATCTGGCAGATCCGGTTTCCCCGGGTGATGCTGGCGGCCCTTGTGGGGGCGGTGCTGTCCATTGGCGGGCTGGTCTTTCAGGCCATTTTGCGCAATCCCCTGGCCGAGCCCTATATCCTTGGCATTTCCGGCGGCGCGGCCATCGGCGCCATCATCGGCATTCTGCTGGGGCTTACCGGTTTTCTTGGATCCGGAATTCTTGCTTTTGCCGGCGGCATGGCGACGCTTTTTCTGGTGCTTGGCATCGCATCCGGGCCGACGATGCTCAGGAAGGAATCCCTTCTGCTTTCCGGCGTCATGGTCAATGCCTTTTGCGGCGCGGTGATCATGTTTCTGATATCCCTTTCCATGGATGCCCGGCTTCACAATATCATGTTCTGGCTTATGGGGGATCTCTCGGCTTCGGGACCGGCGGAGGTGGGGGCGCTTGCATTGGTGGTGCTGCCGTGTTTCCTGGTGATCTTCCTGATATCCCACTCCATGAATCTGCTGCTTATGGGCCGCGAGATGGCCCACTCCATGGGCGTAAATGTCAGGGTTATCACGGTGGGGCTTTTGATGCTCACATCCTTTATGATCTCCGCCACCGTGGCCCAGGTCGGCCTGATCGCATTTGTCGGCCTGGTCGTGCCGCACCTGCTGCGGCTGCTTCTGGGGGCCGACCACCGGGAGCTGGTTCCGGCGTGCATATTCGGCGGGGCGGCCTATATGGTGCTGTGCGATCTTTTGGCAAGAATTCTTCCCCGCCACGGCGAGATGCCGGTGGGCGTGATTACTGCCATGGTGGGGGCACCGTTGTTTATCTATCTGCTGAGGAGATCCGGGTAATGCAGACGGCTATTTCCGCTGAAAACCTTTCCTATGCGTATCCGGACGGCACGCGCGTTCTTGAGGACCTTTGTTTTGACGTGGAAGCCGGATCCTTTTTCATCATCATCGGTCCCAACGGTTCGGGTAAGACCACGCTGGTCAAAACCGTGGCAGGCCTTCTCCGGCCGGGCGGCGGCCGGATCGATGTTCTGGGCAGACCCCTGGCATCGTATTCCAGAAGGGCGGTGGCACGCCGGATAGCCTACGTATCCCAGCAGACATCGGTTGATTTCCCGTTTCGTGTAACCGATGCGGTCCTTATGGGGAGGGCCCCGCACCTGGGAACCTTCGGCATCGAATCGGCCCGGGATCGGGAGCTTGCCGGGCAGGCAATGGCGTTTACCGAGGTGGAGCACCTGGCCGGCCGCCGAATAGACCAACTGAGCGGCGGGGAGCGCCAGCGGGCGCTGATTGCCCGGGCCATATGCCAGGAGCCTGAGATCATCCTGCTGGACGAGCCCACGGCGGCGCTCGATATCGCCCACCAACTCCGGATGATGGACCTGATGGAAAAAATGAAGCACGAAAAGAAGGTCACCGTAATCATGGTGTCCCATGATATCAACCTGGCGGCCATGTACGCGGACCAGCTCATGCTCATCCACAAAGGCGGGCTCGTCAAGTGCGGTCCGCCGGGCGAAGTGCTCTCCTATGACACCCTGGAAGCGGTCTACGGCTGCCGCCTGCTGGTCGACGAAAATCCCCTGGGCGACATGGTTCGCGTCACCCCTGTCCCGGGCCGGTATATCCTCTCCTGATTTTCGTTCGGCCACTAGTTATCGGTGACGCAGCCCCGCTTTCCCCGCTGATTTCACGAAACGAGCCGTTCCAGGTTCTCCCGCGCAAAATCGATTCCGGGATCGATGGTGATGGCCGTCCGGAAATATTCGATGGCTTTTTCCGTATCTCCAAGCTCCCGGTAGTTTACGCCGGCGTTGGCATAGTCGATGGCGGAAGATGGATTGAGCCGGATCGCCTTTTCAAAGGCGCGGACCGCTTCCTCGTGCTCCCTGAGTTTAAACCGGCAGAATCCTGCCAGGTTGTAGATATCCGTCCGCTCGTCATCGATGGTTTCAGCCTTTTCCAGGATATCGAGCGCATCCCGGTAGCGCGCCATCTCTTTGAGGCACACGGCCATGAAGGAATAGATACTGGGCAGGTCCTGTTCGTCCGGCTCCCTTTCCAGCGCTTCTTCAAAATGTGAAAGAGCGGTTTCGGTATCTCCCGTCGCCAGGTGGCAGCGCCCCGCGTAAAACCGGGTATAGTATTTTCCGGGCAGGCGGTTTTCGAAATCGTCGAGCCGGTCAAGGGCTTCTGCGGGCGGGAATTTTTCGGTGATCAATTTAGCGGTAAAAAGTCCCACGCTGCTGGCCGCCGCACGTTCCCGGAAGCGTGTTCCGGCAACGATGGTATACAGGGCGGGCACCTGAAGGCCCGCATGCATGGTGTCAACGGCGATGACATCCATATGGCTCCCTGCCAGCGCGGAAACCAAACGTTCGATTTCCACTTTCATGTTGTCGTGGGAGACATCCGGGAGGTCGTGGATCGAACAATATTTCTCAGGGTGGGTAATGTATTCGGCCTCCGCCAGGCTCCGATACTTAGGCAGGCCGCTGGCCACGAAGTTGGCGCCGGTGTTGAAGTCTCCGGCCAGTTGGGCTGTCTCGGTGAGCGCGCGGTTGAAAGCCTTCTGGGGTGCGGTCATGGTGCCGGCCGTCCAGACGAGCTCGCTTGTTTCCGGGAAGGTCGACGGGTCATGGGCCAGGACCCCGACTGTGGGGATACCCGTGTCCAGGGAAAAATCCGAAACATACAATTCAATTCCGTTTTTCCGGTATTTTGTCATCATCCCCTGCACGACCCCGTCATCGGCCGTATCCGGATCGATACCATCCACGGGCAGCCGCTTGCGGCTCACGATATCGCAGACATGCCGTTCGACCACCTCGCAGATGCCTTGGGTAAGGGCTTCCTCGAGACAATTTCCGG
This sequence comes from Desulfobacteraceae bacterium, assembly GCA_007131845.1. Lineage (GTDB taxonomy): Bacteria > Desulfobacterota > Desulfobacteria > Desulfobacterales > Desulfosalsimonadaceae > B1SED10-16. The sequence goes on from SLPT01000186.1 coordinate 8,357, forward strand.
ATGATGTCCCGTTGAACTGGTTGATTTCGAAAAACCAGTCAAAGGGAACCTGAACGGACGCTTCACGGGTGAGGTTAAACCCGTGGGTCCATTTCAGGGGCAACTCCGCAAAAAGTGCCAGCGCGGCCTCCCGGTCGTCCGTATTGTCATGGACGCTTTCGGCGATTAATTCGAGGGGCATGGCATGTTCTTTTACTTGGTTCCACGGTGCTTCCAGGAAATTGTTTTCATTTCTGAAAAACGCGTAGAAGCTGAATCGCTCCACCAGTTCCATCAGCGCGCTGGCCTCGGCCTGGGCCGGGGTCGCCCCTTTTCCCATCTGCTTGGTGGTTCCGGTGAGGCGCCTTGCGTCGGCGCCGCATACACTGAAGTATACAGGGATGTCGAGTCGGCCGTTGTCGATCCGGACGATTTCCGAGAGGATATCCAGCTCAAGCGATGCAAAGCGGGATTTGACGTCCCGTATGGTTTCTTCGGGGGATCTTGTCTTGTCCAGGTCCGCAGTATACCCTTTATACCGGTTGGTCAAAGACCATTTGGATGTCATATTCTGCTCCTTATGTGTGGCGGCTTTGTATTGCAGCCAATTAATATACTAGTTTTCGGCGCCGTCAATGGTAAAAATAACCCATCG
>SLPT01000016.1 GCA_007131845.1 Desulfobacteraceae bacterium
CGGGACGCCTGCGGCACGCCGATCATGGAGCAGATCGCATCCAGGCTCTCCCCGGAGTGGCAGGCGGGGTCGTGCTCGTCTTGTACATCGATGGAAAAAAGCGCCTGAAGCGCATATTCCCTGGATTTTCTGCGACTTGCCATGTCGGGTTACCGGTTGATGACATCGAAGAGGTTGGCCATCTCGATGGCAGCGATGGCGGCATCCCAACCCTTGTTTCCCGCCTTGGTCCCGGCCCGTTCGATGGCCTGCTCGATGGTGTCCGTCGTGATGACGCCGAAAATGACCGGTACCCCCGTCTCCATGGAAGCCGCTGCGACCCCTTTGGAAACCTCGGCGCTCACGTAATCGAAATGGGGCGTGGCCCCCCGGATCACGGCGCCCAGGCAGATCACTGCATGGTGCTTTCCCTGTTCCGCCAGCTTTTTGGCTGTCAGGGGGATTTCGAAGGATCCGGGCACCCGCACGACGGTGATATCCTTTTCATCTCCTCCGCTCCGGACGATGGCATCGATGGCGCCGCCTAAGAGTTTTTCGGAGATGAAATCGTTGAACCGGCCGACTACCACGGCAAACCGCTTACCGCCGGCGTTGAGGCCGGCTTCGATGATTTCAGGCATGGGTCTTCCTTTTTGTATTGGTTTCCTTTTTCGGATCGATGCTCAGGTAATGGCCCATCTTGAGCTGCTTGCATTCGAGATAGCACTGGTTGAACCGGTTCGGCGAGGTCTTGATGGGGACCTGTTCCACCACCGATATGCCGTAGCCTTCGAGGCCGACGATTTTTTTGGGGTTGTTGGTGATCAGGCGCATTTTCTGAATGCCGAGATCGGCCAGCACTTGCGCACCGATGCCGTAGTCCCGCAAATCCGCCTTGAAGCCCAACTTTTCATTGGCTTCCACGGTATCGTATCCCTGATCCTGCAGAACGTAGGCCTTGAGTTTGTTGACCAGGCCGATGCCCCGGCCCTCCTGGCGGACATAGAGCAGGACGCCGCTTCCTTCCTCCGCCATCATTTTCATGGTGTGATGGAGCTGCTCCCCGCAGTCGCAGCGCATGGACGAGAAGATGTCGCCGGTCAGGCACTCCGAGTGGACCCGGACCAGGGTCGGTTTCTCCGGGTCGATATCTCCCTTGATCAGCGCGATATGCTGGTAGTCATCCACATCATTTTCATAGACGATCACCTTGAAATCTCCGGCGATGGCCGTGGGAATGGTGGTTTCTACAACCTTGCGGACGAAGGCTTCGTTTCGCATCCGGTATTCGATGAGATCGGCGATGGTGCAGATGCCGATGCCGTGCTCATCGCTGAATTCCTCCAAAGACGGCATCCGGGCCATGGTCCCGTCGTCGTTCATGATTTCGCAGATGACGGCTGCTGGTTTCAGGCCGGCAAGCCGTGCAAGGTCAACGGATCCCTCGGTCTGCCCCGTCCGGACGATGACGCCGCCGCGCCGCGCCCGCAAGGGGAAAACATGGCCGGGACGAACCAAGTCGTCGGGTGTTGCGCCGTCGGCGATGGCTGCCTTGATGGTGGTTGCCCGGTCTGCGGCCGAGATGCCGGTGGTGACCCCCCGTTTGGCCTCGATGGATACGGTGAAGCCGGTGGAAAACGGGGATGTATTGTTGTTGACCATCATGGGCAGGTTCAGGGCGTCGACTTTTTCCGGCGTGAGCGCAAGGCAGACAAGGCCGCGGCCGTATCGGGCCATGAAGTTGATGGCATCCGGGGTGACCGCCTCGGCGGCCATGGTCAGGTCCCCTTCGTTTTCCCGATCTTCGTCGTCGACCAGGATCACCATCTTTCCTGCGCGGATTTCTTCGATGGCCTGATCAATCGTAAGGTGTCCCATTGTATTTGTCTCCGTAAAGATAAAATATATTCAAGGTGCTGCTCCCGGACATCGCCTACCGGGCTGGATTCGGGTGGCGCCTACAGGAATCCTGTCTTTGCCAGCAGCTCCATGTCGATACCGGTTCCGGGCTTCTGATTTTCGTCCGAATAAGCATTTCCGGTTACAAATTTCTCCACGTACTTGCCGATGACGTCCGTTTCGATATTGACGCGGTCTCCCGCCTTTTTAAGCCCGATGGTCGTTATCGACGCCGTGTGGGGAATGATCGTCACCTCGAACCACTGCTCGCCGCAGGCGTTGATGGTCAGGCTGATCCCGTCGACGGCAACGGATCCTTTCCGGATCATGTACCGGGAAAGCGATGCATCGGTGGAAAAACCGACGATGCGGATGCCGCCCTCATCCCGGATGGTTTGTATCCCGGCCTGTCCGTCGACATGTCCGGATACAAGGTGTCCGTCAAGGCGGTCGGACAGCCGCATGGCCCGCTCCAGGTTGACCCGTGTGCCGGTTCTTGTATCGCCCAGGGTGGATCTTGTCAAGGTTTCGGGTGATACGTCGACCGAGAAAACGCGCCCGGAAATCTCTACCGCCGTAAGGCACGCACCGTTTACGGCGATGGAGTCCCCGATTTTCGTGGCGGAAAGATTCTTGTCCGCGCGGATTTCCATCCGATTCCCGGCGCCTGCGGGGCGGGTTCCGGTAACGGTTCCCATGGTTTCGATGATCCCGGTGAACATGGCGGAAAATACTCTGATTATGCTCTAACGCAATGAATAACTAAGGAAGAGGCGTTATCCGCCTTTTCTTGTCCATAGCCGTCGGCAACACGGCGAGAGTGGTTTTTATGACCTATCATAATGAACTCGTAAAAAGTCGCGATCTGATGGCCTCGTAAAAAGTCATCAATCTTATCAGGGAATCACGTCGCCTTCAACAAGGATATCATCATCGAAACGTTTTATTTCGATGTTTGCAATACGTATGGCCTCCGAGATTTTTTCCGGCCCGGGGCCCCTGCACATGGAAATACCGTCTCCGGCAAGAAGTTTGGGCGCATAAAATAAACAGATGCGGTCGACAACCCCCGCCCGGAGCATGGAGGCCGCCACGCGGCTTCCCCCCTCCACCAGAACGCTGGTGATGGTCATTTTTCCCAGGATTTCCATAAGTGCCTGCGGGTCGATCCGGCCGTCGCGAAGCGGCGCGGATAGAATGCGGACGCCTTTTTCCCCGAGGGCGGCTTTTTTCCCCCCGGCCGGATGCTCACCGGTGACGACGATGGTTCCGGCGGCGTGGCGTTCATCGATGACACCGGCGCTTTCCGGGATGTTCAGGTTCGTATCGAGTATGATCCGGATGGGATCTTTTCCGCCGCCGCCTGCCAGGCGCGTGGTCAGCCGGGGATTGTCCGCACGGATCGTATCGACTCCCACCAGGATCCCGTCGACAGCGTGGCGCAGGCTGTGCACGTGCGCCCTGGCGGATTCCCCGGTGATCCATTTGGAATCGCCGGTATCGGTAGCGATCTTCCCGTCAAGGGTTGAGGCGCTCTTGACGATGACATAGGGGAGGCCGGTTTGAACATGCTTGATGAAATAGGCGTTCTGGCGCAGAGCATCCTCCCGGAGGATGCCGGTTGAAACCGAAAGACCCCGGCTTTCCAAAAATGCATTGCCCCCGCCGGCAACCCCCGGATTGGGGTCGTCCATGGCCACCACAACCCGCGCGATCTCTGCGTCAAGAATGGCCCGGGTGCACGGCGGTGTTCGCCCGTAGTGGTTGCAGGGCTCCAGGGTGACGTAGAGCGTTCCGCCCGCGCAGTTTCCGCCGGCATCGGCGATGGCTTCCACTTCTGCATGGGCTTGTCCCGCGGCCCGGTGGTAGCCGCGGCCGACGACGGCATTGTCTTTCACGATCACGGCCCCGACCAAAGGATTGGGGGATGTATACCCTCTCCCCTTTTCCGCCAGCTCCAGGGCCATTTTCATATATATTTTATCGGCGTTTTCGTTCACAATCGTCCCTTTGCCCGGGAAAACGAGATGCTATGCCCGCTAAAAAATACATCTACCGCTGGTCAAGAAGATCTTTCAGCTCGGTCACGAAATCATTTACGTCCTTGAAATCCCTGTATACCGATGCAAAGCGTACATAGGCCACCTTGTCGAGTTCATGGAGCTTGGCCATGATCTTCTCGCCAACGACCCGGGAGGGAATTTCCTTTTCCTCGGATTCGCGCAGGTCCCGCTCGAGGTTTTCAACGAAGGACTCGATGGCGTTCACGCTGATCTCGCGCTTTTCGCAGGCCCGCTGAATCCCGGCGCGGACTTTTTCACGGTTGAAAAGTTCCCTGCGCCGGTCCTTTTTGATGATCATCAGGGGGATTTCTTCGATATATTCATAGGTGGTAAAGCGTCTGCTGCAGGCCAGGCACTCGCGGCGGCGCCGGATTGCGTTTCCCTCCCGGCTCAGCCGGGAATCGATCACCTTGTTGTTGTTTTCACCGCAAAAGGGGCATTTCATGGCGTGGTCTCCTTATCTCCGGAGCCTTGGATCCGCCGGAGCCGGATGCCCGCTTCCTCGATCAGCGCGGCGGCCAGATCGTCGGCGTATCCTTCCCGGTAGCAGACTTCGTCGATGCCGGAATTGATGATCATCTTGGTGCAGATGGAGCAGGGGAGGTTGGTGCAGTATAAGATCCCGTTCCGAATGCTGACCCCGTGGTATGCCGCCTGGATGATGGCGTTCTGCTCAGCGTGGATGCCGCGGCACAACTCGTGGCGCTCGCCGGATGCGACGTTCAACTCTTCCCGAAGGCACCCTTTTTCGATGCAATGAGGTATGCCCGTCGGCGCACCGTTGTATCCGGTGGCAAGAATCCGCCGGCTTTTGACGATGACCGCGCCAACGGACCGGCGAAGGCAGGTCGAGCGTTTTGCCACGAGCAGGGCGATCTCCATAAAGTAATCGTCCCACGAAGGGCGCCGGTCTGTTGGGGTCATGGTTTTATTCCGCTGGTTCTGGTTTTCTTAAGCGGTCTCAGTCTTCCTGGAAAAGAGGAAACCGGCTGCAAAGGGTTTCGACTTCCTTTCGGATTTCAGCCGTTTGTGTCTCGTTTTCCGGATCTTTCAATACATCGATGATGAAACGGCCGATGGTGGCCATTTCCTCTTCGTTCATTCCCCGGGTGGTTACCGCGGGCGTTCCGATCCGGATGCCGCTGGTTACAAAGGGGCTTTCGGTATCGAAGGGAACCGTGTTCTTGTTGACGGTAATCCCTGCCTGCTCCAGCGCTTCCTCGGCGATTTTCCCGGTAATTCCCAGGTTTCTCAGGTCGGCCAGGACCATGTGATTGTCCGTTCCGTCCGAGATGAGCTTCATGCCGTTGTCCATGAGGTAGCCGGCCAGCGCTTTTGCGTTTTTGACGATCCGCTCCTGGTATACCTTGAATCCCTCCGACTGAGCCTGGCGAAAGGCGATGGCCTTGGCGGCGATGACGTGCATGAGCGGTCCGCCCTGAATTCCGGGGAAGATCTGGCTGTTGAATTTTTTCCCAAGCTCCCCCCTGGCGAGAATAAGCCCGCCTCTCGGCCCCCGGAGGGTTTTATGGGTTGTTGATGTAACCGCGTCTGCGTAGGGAACCGGAGACGGATGCTTTCCGGTCGCCACCAGTCCGGCGATATGGGCCATATCGACCATGAACCATGCGCCAGCGGAGTGCGCGATTTTGGAGAACGCCTCGAAATCGATGATCCGCGGGTATGCGCTGGCGCCTGCAATGATCATTTTCGGCCGGTGTTCGCGGGCAAGCCGTTCAACCTGTTCGTAATCGAGAATGCCGGAGTCCTTTTCGACCCCGTAATGGACAAAATTGAAAAACCGGCCGGAAAAGCTGGCAGCCGCCCCATGGGTAAGGTGCCCGCCGTGGGACAGGTCCATGGCAAGAATGGTATCGCCCGGTTCCAGCAGGGCAAACAAAACCGCCATGTTCGCCTGGGAGCCCGAATGCGCCTGGACATTGGCGTACTCGGCGCCAAAGAGGCTTTTGGCCCGGTCGATCGCCTTGTTTTCGGCAATATCCACGTACTCGCAGCCGCCGTAATAGCGCCGTCCCGGGTAGCCTTCGGCATACTTGTTGGTCAGCACGCTGGCCTGCGCGGCCATCACCGCCGGGCTGACGATGTTCTCGGATGCAATGAGTTCCAGGGTTGTTTTCTGACGCCGGTATTCAAGCGATATGGCTTCTGCGATCTCGGGATCGGCTGCTTCGATGGTTTTCATTTCAGGTTCGGTATCGATTATTTTATTCATGGAATTTGTCACCTCGTGATGCTTGGGTTTCGGAAAGCGGGTGGTTCGTCTACCGGCAGTGGCAGAACTTTTCGAGCCGGTCTGCGTGCCTCCCGCCTTCGAACGGTGTTTCGGTCCAGGCCCGGACGATTTCTCCGGCGAGCGCTGTGCCGATTACGCGGCCGCCCATGACGAGGATATTGGCGTCGTTGTGGCGTCGGCTCATGATGGCGGAGAAGAGGTCGTTGCAGAGCGCCGCCCGGATTTCCGGATGGCGGTTTGCAACCATGGACATGCCGATGCCGGTACCGCAGATCAGGATGCCGCGGGAAAACGCTCCCCCGGCCACCGCCCGGGCGACGCGGTCTCCGAAGTCCGGATAGTCGACGGAATTTTCGTCGTAGGGACCGATATCCTCCACCTCGTATCCGAGGTTGGCAAGGATCGGCTTGATCGCTTCCTTCATTGGGTATCCGGCGTGGTCAGCGCCGATGATCAATGCAGTCATCTATGGTTTCCTTCAATGCAGGACGGCTTCCTAAACTGCTATCAGGCCGCGGTCTTCTCCTTGATATAGGCGATGGCGTTTTCCACGGTAACGAGCTTTTCGGCGTCATCGTCGGGAACTTCGATGTCGAATTCCTCCTCCATGGTCATGATCATCTCCACCAGGGCCAGGGAATCGGCGCCCAGGTCGTCGATCAGCGCCGCCTTGGGAACCACGTCATTATAGTCTACGTCCAGTTTTTCAGCGATGAGCTTTCGCACTTTTTCTTCAATGGTCATCTTTTGATAACTCCCTCGGGTTCATGTTTGACGGCTTTGTTCTGAGCCGTCCGGTCGCATTTTTTTACAGGTTCATTTGCCGGCACAGGGCGGGAACAACTGCATAACGTCGCTTAGGTTAGGTATAGAGCCCTCCGTTTACGTGAATCACCTGGCCCGTTATATAGTCCGCCGCTTTGGATGCCAGAAATACGGCAACTCCGGCCACATCCTCCGGCGTGCCGACCCGCCCCATGGGGATTCGCGCAAGAATTTCAGAGGCCCTGTTTTCATCGATGCGCCGTGTCATGTCGGTTTCGATGTATCCCGGGGCAATGGCATTGGCAGTGATGTTTCTGGGCGCAAGTTCCAGGGCGGTGGTTTTGGTGAGCCCGATGAGCCCGGCCTTGGCCGCCGCGTAGTTGGCTTGCCCGGGATTGCCGGCAACGGCGGCGATGGATGCAATATTGATGATCCGGCCGCTTTTCCGGCGCATCATGGGGCGCGATGCGAGCTTCGTGCAGAGAAATGCCCCTTTTAGATTGACGTCCATCACCCGGTCCCAATCCCCGGTTTTCATCCGGGGAAGCAGGGCGTCTTTCGTGATCCCGGCATTGTTGACCAGCACGTCGACGCGGCCGGTATCATCCAGAACCGTTTTGAAAAACGTCTCCAGGTCCTCCTCGGATGCCATGTCCGCATGAATGCCGCGGCCTTTGCCGCCTGCAGCCCGGATCTTCTCCTCGGTATGCCTTGCCGCTTCTTCGGCGCCGCCGTAATTGAAATAGACGTAGCTATCCGTTCCCGCGAATGCCAGGCATATACCCCGTCCGATGCCCCGGCTGCCGCCGGTGACGATGATGGTCCGTTTCTGTTGGTCGTCCATGAAAAAACCGGTTTCACGTGGCAGGCCGCGCCGTTGCCGGTGGGGGGTGCTGCAGCTGCCGGGTTCGGCTCGGCGTTCTATTCGCTTTTTTCAAAAACGTTTCTGCCTTTGTAGGTGCCGCACTCCACGCATGCCCGGTGCTGCATGACCGGTTCCCCGCACTGGGGGCAGGTGGCCACGCTGGGGGCCGCGGTTTTCTGGTGCGTCCGGCGCTTGTCGCGCCGCGCCTTGGATACTTTTCCCTTGGGTACAGCCATGGGTTATCTCCTAATCATTTGATATTTCAGTATAAAAATTATTTTATGGGCGCAAAAACAGTACGTATCTAGTAGGGCAAATTCACTTGCATGTCAAGACAATTCACGCATATCTTAATTGAAACGCCCTTGATTTTCTGTTGGATGTGGGATAAGTTAAAAAATTTTATGTAATCTTGGATCCAAAGCCTGCGTGTATACATACCGAATGCAATCCGGTCGGTTTCCCGTATGGTTCGATCCGGATAATCTGAAATATTTTACAGGAACCATTACACCATGGATACCGTCATCACCCGTTTCCCGCCGAGCCCGACCGGCTATCTCCATATCGGCGGCGCACGGACCGCGCTGTTCAACTGGCTTTATGCCCGCCACAATAACGGGAAATTTATCCTGCGCATCGAGGATACCGATGCAGCCCGTTCCACGGCTGAATCGGTCGATGCCATCTTCGAGGCACTCGACTGGCTGGGCATCGATTATGATGAGGGCCCCTACTACCAGTCGGAGCGCTATTCCATATACCAGGAGCATGTGGACCGGCTCATTGAATCCGGCAGCGCCTATTACTGTACGTGCACGGCCGAAGCAATCGAAAAGATGCGGGAAGCGGCGAAACAAAGAGGGAATAACCCGCGCTATGACGGCACCTGCCGCGAAAAAGGGCTTTCTTCTTCCGACAATGCCGTGGTTCGTTTCAAGGCGCCGATTGCTGGCAATACGATCCTGGAAGATGTAATCCGCGGGAACATCGTGTTTTCCAACCACGAAATCGACGATTTCATCATCCGGCGAAGCGACGGAAGCCCCATGTACAACCTGGCGGTGGTCGTCGACGATATCACCATGGGAATCAACACCATCATCCGGGGCGACGA
>SLPT01000392.1 GCA_007131845.1 Desulfobacteraceae bacterium
TGAAATGGCGAGTCTCGGGGCCAAGGTGCTCCAGATCCGCTCGGTGGAGTTTGCGAAAAAATACGACGTGCCGATTCACGTCAGGTCATCGTTTAGCGAGGAGGAAGGTACCATGGTAGTTCACGAAGATGCCAACATGGAAAAGGTCGTTGTTTCGGGCGTAACCCACAACAAAAACGAAGCCCGGATCACCCTGAGCAAAGTTCCCGACCGTCCAGGCATCGCCATGCAGATCCTGACGCCCGTTGCCGAAGCCGGCATCGGTGTCGACATGATCATCCAGAACACCCGCGCCGGGAACATGACGGACCTTACCTTTACGGTTCCCAAGTCGGATTTCGAGGCGGCGCTTGAAATCGAGAAAAAAGTTGCCGCAGACATCGGCGCCGAGGATGTATTGAGCGACAAAAACATCGCCAAGGTATCGGTCGTTGGCGTGGGCATGCGGAGCCACTCGGGCGTGGCGTCGAAAATGTTTGCCGCACTGGCTGCGGAAGGCATCAACATCCTGATGATTTCCACATCCGAAATCCGGATTTCGTGCATAATCGAGGAGAAATATACCGAACTGGCCGTGCGGACGCTGCATTCGGCATTTGGGTTGGATGCGGAAGAGTGAGACGGTGGTCGGTGGTCGGTGGTCAGTGGTCAGTGGTCAGTAGTCGGTGGGCAGTGGGCGGTGGGTAAGAGGGGGACGGCCGGTATGAAGAAATTCAGGAAAGATCAGATCCTCTTTACGATTATTGTGGCGATTATCATTATCGCGTTTATTTTGCGACGGACGATGCAGGGCATGTAAGCAGTGCCTGAAGGAAAACCGTTACAGCGCGCCTGCAATCTCGGATGCAAGCATCTCGGCCGCGATTTCGGGCTCTTCGGCATCGCGTATCGGGCGGCCGACAACCAGGTAATCGGCCCCGTTTTCAATGGCCATGGCCGGCGTCACCACCCGCTTCTGATCATCCGTATCATCCACCGACCAGGCCGGTCGGATGCCGGGCACCATGGTGATGAAATCCGGGCCAAAGGCATCCCTAATCCTTTTCACCTCCGCACCGGCGCATACCACGCCGGCGCATCCGGCGTCACGGGCCATTTTCGCCCGGAGCATAACAAGATCTTCGACATTTTCGCTATAGCGCTTCTCAAAGCCCGCCGCCCCGATATCTTCGCCGGTAACGGAAGTAAGAACCGTAACGCCCAGAACCTTTACCGCCCCTTTCCCGCCCTGCACAGCGGCCTCGAGCATCCGGGGGCTTTCCCCGCAATGAACCGTCGTGAAATCGACCTTCCATCCCGCCACCTGCACCATTGCACGACGTACGGTCTCGGGAATGTCATGGAGCTTGAGATCCAGAAATATCTTTGCATCACTTTCGCCCTGCACGGTCCTGACAATCCGGTTCCCGCCCCGCACGAACAGTTCCAGGCCCACCTTGAACATGCCCACGTACCCGGAAAGCCGCCGCACATAACGGGCCGCCTGCTCAACCGTCGGCAGATCCAATGGGAAAACGATGTAGTCCTTGGGTGCGCGCATGGATTTTCTCCTTTTCAGGTCTGATGCATGCGTAAAAAGTCATAATCTGACGGCTTTGAAAAAGCGCATAGGATGTGCTGACGAAGGAAGCGCATCCTATATTCCTGAGATGTTGCGCTTTAACGCAGATATTGGACATTTTACGAAGCTGTTATTTTGACGGGTGCTTCAGGTTTTATATAGCCTATAACCGCCGGGGCCGTAAAACATTTTGTGCATAGGCACGCTTTTTTCCGGCCGATGTGGCCCGTCCGGCGACGCTCAGGAAAAAAAGGAATTGAAAACAAACGGCTTATGATGATATCAATTGGCCGATATCGGCTTAGGTAGTGCCCGAACGAAAATCAGGATGTTTCGTCAAGGTCAAAGACGGTGAAAATTTTAACCACAGGAATACCCGGCGTATTTTGAGGATTACAATTTAATCCGGACGCAGAAATTGGCGAAAAAACGTTTTCCATTCAGGCACCAGGTACCATACATTGAACACAACCCGGGTTATCACCAGTCCATGAGTAACAAGCGCACCGGGAACGAGGAACACACAGGCGGAAGGGGAAACCTGAAGAATCTGCTCCGTAAGCTCCCGTCCGTCGACACCCTGATCGGGAAAACCACGGGCAATCCGGATTTCGCGGATGCCCCCCGTGCGGTGGCCATTGATGCCATCCGCAAATCCGTAGACGAGCTGCGCCAGGCCATCCAGGCGGATCCGGACGGATTCCGGGAAGCCAGCCTCTCACCGGAAGCCATTGACAAGCGGATAGGAAAGAAGATCGAAGCCGCCATGGCCGAAAACCTCGTTTCGCTGGTGAACGCCACCGGCGTCGTGGTCCATACCAACCTGGGCCGATCGCTTCTGGCAAAAGACGCGATCCGCCACATGACTTCCATCTCGGAGCGCTACTCCAACCTGGAGTTCGACCTCGAAAGCGGAAAGAGAGGATCGCGCTATACCGCCGTCGAAGACATCCTGTGCGAGATCAGCGGCGCCGAGGCGGCCATGGTGGTGAACAACAACGCGGCAGCCGTACTTCTGGCCCTGGACACGCTGGCAAGGGACAGGGAGGTCATCGTATCCCGGGGGGAATTGGTGGAAATCGGCGGATCGTTCCGGATACCGGACATCATGGCCAAAAGCGGCGGGATACTGCGCGAGGTCGGCACCACAAACCGTACCCACCCCAGCGACTACGCACGGGCGATAAATGAAACTACGGGCCTTCTTCTCAAGGTTCACACGAGCAACTATGCCATTGTCGGGTTTTCCGCCAGCGTCAGCCTTGCCGAACTCGTGGATATGGGGAAAAAACAAGGCCTGCCGGTCATGGAGGACCTGGGCTCCGGCACTTTTATCGATTTCAGCCGCTACGGCCTGATGAAGGAGCCAACGGTGCAGGAATCGGTCCGCGCCGGGGCCGACGTAGTGACGTTCAGCGGGGACAAACTCCTGGGAGGCCCACAGGGCGGACTTCTGGTCGGATCCAGGGCGGTCATGGACCGGATCAAAAAAAATCCGCTCACCCGGGCCTTCAGAATCGACAAACTGACGCTGGCCGCTCTGGAGAGCACCCTGCGCCTTTACCGCGACGAGGCAAAAGCCGTACGGGAAATCCCCACGCTGCGAATGCTCACATGTTCCGCCGCAGAAATTGAACAACGAGCCGGCACGCTGCGGGAGCGCATCTGCCGGATCGATCCCCAACGAATCACGGCCGAACCGGTCGATTCCATATCCCGGGCCGGGGGTGGATCCTTCCCCTTGCTGGAGATCCCTACGAAATGCGTGGCTATCCGGGTTTCCGGCATGTCCGCATCCGGCATCGACCGCCAACTGCGAAAGGGAAGCCCGCCGGTGATCGGCCGTATCGAATCGGAGCGATACCTTCTGGATGTGCGAACCATCGCCGATGATGAAATCAAATGGATTGAAAAAGCGTTAGGCCGGCTTTCCGGCCATACAAACAAAACCAACCAAACGGGAACGAAATGACGGATCGCCAGGGAAAAAAGCCGGAAAAAAAACATCTCCTACTTTCCGAATCCGGCCTCCGGCCGGATGCCGGAAAAGCAAAAAAGCAGGACGGATGCATCGATGCGGAGGCTTCCCCGGAAGACATATCCATGGGTGAAAGCGGCTTTTCGGAAGAAGCCCTGGAACAGATGGATAAGGGGGATACCCTTGGGGCCATCATCCTTCGGATCGATGACATGGAGGGGATTGCCGACCCGGATACGGCTGGTGATGCCATTCGGGAAACCATGGAAGCCATTTGCCGGAAATCCGGCGGGTATTACCGTACGGCAGCGGCCGGGGAGTATGTTTGCCTCCTTCCCGGCGCGAATGAAAAACAGTGCACCGATTTCGTGCAAGCCGCCCGGAAACATATCGCCCGGGCGGGCAACGAAACGATCAGCGCAGGCATCGCCGTATACCCGACGCTTTCTTTCGAAAAGGAGGACATCTTCGAAAACGCAAAAAAAGCACTGGCCCACGCCGCCTTTTTCGGAGCGGACAGCATGGTCTGCTTCGATGCGGTCAGCCTGAATATCAGCGGCGACGCCTTCTACCAGGCCGGAGACATCGACGGCGCCATGGCCGAATACGAACTGGCCCTGGAAATGGACCCGGACAACGTCAATGTGTACAACTCCATGGGGGTCTGCCATGGCGAGCGTGGGGACTATGACCGGGCACTTTCATCTTTTGCAAAAGCCGCGACTCTCGATCCGGAAGATGTCTTTGCCATCTACAATGCCGGTTATATCCACATGCAGCGGCAGGAATATGAAGCCGCACTGGACTATTTCCGGCAGGCGCTGACTATCGATGACACCATCTTCGAGCTGCTCTTCCAGACCGGCCGCGCCCTCTACGAACTCGGCCGCCCGGAAGAGGCACTGTACCATATCCGCAGCGCCATATCCAAAAGCGACGCCCCGGGAGGAATCGTATACCGCTACCTGGGGGACTGCCTGCTTGCCGTAGGCGATACCGGTGAAGCCGCACGGACCTATAACTCCGCCGTTAAGCTCCGGCCCGATGATGCCCACTGCCTTTCCGCGCTTGCCCATTGCTATGAAAGCGAAGGCCAGAACGCCGAGATCGCGCTCGTGTTCGGCCAGAAGGCCGTGGAAATTGAACCGGACAACGGGCTGTTCCACCATCGCCTTGCCCTGATGTATCTGAACAGAAACCGCATCGAAGAGGCCCTCGATCATTTTGAAATCGCACTAGGCTGTGGTTATTCCGCGGCAGGGCCATACGTGGAAAGCACCAGGGCGTTACTTTCGGAAACGGATGCAAAGGAAAATGCAGCCGGTTCGTAGTAACCCGGAGCTGGCCGGGGCTGTCGGATATAAACAATACGGATTTCGATTGCGATTGCGATATCGATTGCTGTAACAATCGATATGCTGAATGACGGTTGGGGGATCAGCAACAACCGCCTGGATGCGACCGCTTTGATGCGGCGTGCTTATTCTGTTTGAGACAACAAAAAAACGTGATAATATAGAAAGTTTACAACATATCAAATCATTTTCCGGACGGCAATAAGGAGAAAAATCATGCCGATATACGAATATTTCTGCGATACGTGCGACAAAAAGTTTGAAACCCTCGTTCTGGGCGGGGAAGTACCCGTCTGTCCGGAATGCGGTACCCAGGACATCCGGCGTCTGATGTCCGCCTGCGGATTCATCAGCAAAGGCAGCGGCGGAGAAACCGTCTCCATGTCCGCGGGCGATTCCGGCTGCGGACCCTGTACGTCATCCAACTGCTCCAGTTGCGGCATATGAAAAAGCACATCACCATCGGAACCCGCGGCAGCCGCCTGGCCCTCTGGCAGGCCGGATGGGTGCGGGAGGAACTGATGCGCCGGCGCCCCGGATTGACGATCTCCCTGGAAGTCATCAAGACCTCCGGGGACAAGATTACCGATGTCCCCCTGGCCAAGGTGGGGGGCAAGGGGCTTTTCGTAAAGGAGATCGAGGAGGCGCTGCTTGCCGGCTCCATCGACCTGGCCGTTCACAGCATGAAGGATATGCCCGGCGAAATGCCGAAAGGGCTGTGGATTGCATCCATACCCGTACGGGAGACGCCCTGGGACATGATGATCACCCGGGACGGGCGCATGGCGGAGGATTTGCCCGAAGGTGCTGTCGTCGGGACGAGCAGCCTGCGGCGAGGGTCACAGCTTCTTTACTTCCGGCCGGATTTATCCATCGTTCCCCTGCGCGGAAACCTCGACACCCGGCTGAAAAAACTGGAAACCGAAAACCTCGACGCCATCGTTCTGGCCGCCGCCGGCCTCAAACGGCTTGGCATGGCTGAAGCCGGCAGGGCGACGGAAATCGATCCCGGAATTGTTTTGCCGGCAGTGGGGCAAGGTGCGCTCTGCATCGAGACCCGGGCCGATGACGATGGAGTCAATGAACTCGCAGGTTCCATCCATGATGAGCCCTCTGCCGCGGCCGTAACGGCCGAGCGGGCGTTTCTGAAGCTGCTCCAGGGCGGCTGCCAGGTGCCCATCGCGGCATACGGATCGTTCGATTCATCGGGGAATTCTCCGGGCAGGTTGCACCTGACGGGCCTGGTTGCCGAAACCGACGGATCGGTGGTACTCAAAGACGCCCTGGCCGGGGATGCCGCGGAAGGGGAAGCCCTTGGCGAAACCCTTGCCCGCAGGCTCATCGAACGCGGTGCGGCGGACATCGTGGACCGACTGATCCGGCAGGCCGGCAACCCGGATGAACCCATACAATCCTAAGCATACCAATAAGGCCACTATGAACGGAAAAGTATACCTTGTCGGCGCAGGACCGGGCGATCCCGGCCTGATCACGCAAAAGGGGATCGACTGCATAGCAGCTGCGGACGTTATCGTCTACGACTACCTGGCATCCCGGCAGCTCCTGGCATTGGCACCGGAAAATACGGAGATGATCTACGCCGGAAAACAAGGGGGGGATCACACCCTCAGCCAGGACCAGATCAATGCGCTCATCGTTGAAAAAGCGGCGGCCGGCAACATGGTGGTACGCCTCAAGGGCGGCGATCCGTTCATCTTTGGCCGTGGCGGCGAGGAGATCGAAGCCCTCACGGAGCGCGGCCTGCCCTTCGAGATCGTTCCCGGGGTCACCTCGGCTATAGCCGCCCCCGCGTATGCCGGCATTCCGCTTACTCACCGGCGCTATACCTCGTCGGTTACCTTTATCACCGGACACGAGGATCCGGAAAAAACCGAGTCAGCCATCCGCTGGGAGGCCCTTGCGCAGACCGGCGGAACCTTGGTTTTCCTGATGGGCGTGAAAAACCTCCCCCGGATCACCGCCCGTCTCGTCTCCTGCGGAATGGAGCCGGACACCCCCGCAGCGCTGATTCGCTGGGGAACCACGCCGTCGCAAGAATGCGTCACAGGAACGCTTTCCACCATCACCGAAAACGTGGAGAGAGCCGGCCTGAAGCCGCCGTGCATCATCGTCATCGGGCACGTGGCGGCGCTCAGGGAAAAAATGAAATGGTTCGAGGATCGACCCCTTTTCGGCAAGCGAATCATCGTGACCCGGGCCAGAAAGCAGGCCAGCGACCTGGTCAAACGGCTCTCCGGGCTAGGTGCCGAATGCCTCGAATACCCGGCAATCCGTGTCGTGCCGGCCGGCGACACGACGCTGATTGACGAGGCGATCGAAAATATCGGGCGCTTTGACTGGCTGGTATTCACGAGCGTCAACGGGGTAGACGTGTTTTTTTCCCGCCTTCAATCCCTGGGAAAAGACACCCGCGCACTGGGCCATGTACGCAGCGCGGCCATCGGCCCGGCAACCGCCGCGCGGATGGGCGCCTTTGGACTAAATGCCGACATCATCCCGGAAAGCTTCCGGGCGGAATCGGTCGTGGACGCTTTTTCAGGCCAAAACGTTGAGGGGAAACGCATCCTTCTGCCGCGCGCGGCGGGCGCGCGTCCCGTGCTTCCCGTTGAGCTTACGAAAATGGGCGCTTTCGTGGAAGAAATCATCGCCTATACCGCCGTTTCCGATATGGAGCGAAGCGATGCCCTCATCCGCCAGTTGCGCGCAGGCGAAGTCGACATGGTCACCTTTACCAGTTCCTCCACCGTGACCATCTTCAGGGCCATTCTCTTGGATGATTCGTTCTCCTTGCTCACAAAAAATCTCAAGGTTGCGGCCATCGGCCCCATAACCGCGGAAACGGCTGTCAAACAAGGATTTTCCGTGGACGTGGAGGCCGAGACCTATACCATCGACGGATTGTGCGAGGCGATCATCAACTACTGGCGATAACGCGACGGAAGGCAGGCGACGATTCCTTACGACCTCCCCTTCTCCTCCGCGCTTCCCTTCCCGGCACACGCCGCTTGCTTATTGGAGAATCCGATATTACCATTCTCTATGGCAAGGTATCATTTTTCCGAAATGACCCCGGGATGAGGGCTTCCAGGCTATGGACGATATACTAAAAAAACTACCTTTTTTTGTGGACCGGTTAAAGGCCATCAAGGAAACCGTCATCTCGGGTATCGTACTGATCGGGCAGACGCCGGGGCCGACGTTCGGGGAGGAGGCCCGGGCCGACCAATTTCTGGACAGGCTATCATGCGAAGGAATCGACGAGGCCGGCAAAGACCGCATGAAAAACGCCATCGGGATCATCAGGGGAAAAAACGGGAAAACAAACGATCCCATACTGCTGAGCGCCCACCTGGATACCCTGTTCAGTGCCGATGACGTGGATCATAACTATATTGTCCGCAAAAACACCATCACGGGTCCCGGCGTGCTCGACAACACCGTCAGCATCGGAGTCATGGCCACGCTGCCCACCATTTTCCGGCATATGAACATCCATTTTTCCTCGGATATCGTCCTGGCCGGAGTCACCCAGTCTTTAGGGCGCGGCAACCTGCGGGGCATCCGGCATCTGCTCAACACCTGGAACCGGCCCATCCGCGGCGGCATCATCATGGAAGGACAAAAACTCGGGCATTTCAGCTACTATTCGGAAGGAATCATCCGGGGGGAGATTTCCTGCGACATCTCCCCGAAAGGAACCTTTTTCACACAGAAATTCAAGCCCAACGCTATATTGATCCTCAATGAGGTCATCAACGAGCTGCTAAGCCTCAACCTGCCCCAGCGCCCCCGGTGCCGCATCATTATCGGAACCCTTGCCGGCGGCCACAAGCACGGGGAAATCGCGGTAAACGCCCGGCTCGGGTTCGAAATCCAGAGCGACTCGGATGAAATGGTCAAAAACGTCTATGAAAAAATCGAAGACATCGTCGAAGGCGTCGGCCATGAGCATTCCGTGGCACTGAAAATCGAAACCATAA
>SLPT01000046.1 GCA_007131845.1 Desulfobacteraceae bacterium
ACCCGTCTCGATCGAGCCGATGCGATCAGAGAGCCCCAATGCCCGGGCCCCTTCGATGGTGGCCATGCGGATCACCGTTTTTGAATCCATTACCGTGGGATCAAGCAATGTCGCCTTGTGGAGCCTGGCCGCCGTGCCCATCTCCGCGATCATGTCCAGGTTGTTGTTGGACGCGCATCCGTCGGTGCCTAACCCCACGCTCAGGCCTGCGGCCAGCATTTCCATTACGGGTGCAACACCGCTTGCGAGCTTCATGTTGCTTTCGGGATTGTGGGAGATCATCGCCCCGTGTTCCGACAGCACCCCGATGTCCGTGGCATCCGCCCATACCGCGTGCACGGCCAGGGTGTTTTTATCCAGCACGCCCAAACCGGCAAGCCATGCCACGGGTGAAATGCCGTCATCCAGACCGGCCGATTCCCCCTCGCTGCGGGTTTCAGCCACGTGCACCTGGAACAGCACGCCTTCCTCCCGTGCGGCATCTTTGGCTGCTGCCAGGGTGTTTGCGGAACAGGTATAGGGTGAATGGCAGAATATGGAAGGCGAAATGAGCGGGGAGCGGTTCTTCCACTTCCGGACGAAATCGAGCGCCAATTGAACGTTTGTTTCCGGATCCGGCACGCCCGGGGCCGGAAAGTCGATCACCCCCTGCCCCAGGACCGCCCGGATGCCGGCCGCATGGACGGCTTCGGCCACCGCATCTTCGTGAAAATACCCATCGCAGCAGCAGGTTGTGCCGGAAAGAAGCATCTCCGCGCAGGATAAAAGCGCTCCCGCCCGCACCGTATCATACGTGATGTGCCGCTGTTCCGCCGGGAAAATATGGTCCCTGAGCCAGCTTTCCAGGGGAAGATCGTCGGCAAGCCCCCGGAAAAGGGACATGGGCATGTGGGTATGCGTATTCACGAGCCCGGGCAGGATCAACCCGCCTCGTGCGTCAATCGTACGGCTTGCAGCCGGATCGGCCAGATCAGCCGCCGCACCCACGAATTCGATCCGGCCGTCCCGGATCCCCACCGCACCCTCTTCTATTACTTCAAAATCGGCATTGACCGTCAGCACGGTCCCGTTGGTCACCAGGATATCAAAAACCATCTCAGAGTCTTTCGATCGCCTGCGAGATATCGCCGATGATATCGTCGATGTGTTCAATGCCGATGGAAAGCCGGACCAGATCCGGTTCCAGGCCTGCATCGTGCTGCTGCTTTTCGGTAAGCTGGGAATGGGTCGTGCTGGCCGGGTGCAGCGCCAGGCTCTTGGCGTCCCCCACGTTGGCAAGAATGGAAAAAAGCGACAGGTTGTCGATAAAGCGCCGCCCCGCCTCGCTTCCGCCCTTCAGGCCGAAAACCACCATGGCGCCGAAACCCTTTTTCATGTACCGGGAGGCGGCCGGGTATGCCGGATCGTCGGGAAGGCCCGGATAGCGGACCCATTTCACCTCGGGATGCTCTTTTAAGTATGTCGCAACGGCCAGGGCGTTTTCACTGTGACGCGCCATGCGAAGCGGCAGGGTTTCCAGTCCCTGGAGAAACAGCCAGGCATTGTCCGGCGAAATGCACGCACCCAGGTTCCGCAGGGGAACCAAACGCATGCGCACGGCAAAGCCGACCGGAGTTAGATCCCCCAGGTCATGGCCGAACCGGAGGTTGAAGTTGCTGGGGTCCGGCGTGTTGTACAATTCGAACTTCGGATCCGTCCAGTCGAAGGTGCCGGCGTCCACCACCACACCCCCGATGCCGGTGCCGTGCCCGCCGATCCATTTGGTTGCCGAATGAACCACGATATCCGCGCCGTGATCGATGGGCCGGAGCAGATACGGGGTGGTAAAGGTGGAATCGACGACAAAGGGCAGCCTGTGCTCCCTTGCGATGGCGGCGACCGCCTCCAGATCCGTGAACTCCAGGGTGGGATTGCCGATGGTCTCGGCAAACACCACGCGGGTTTGATCTGTAATAGCCGCGGCAAAATTGGCCGGGTCGCGCGGGTCGACGAAATCCACGGTAATCCCGAACTGGGGAAGGATGTTGTTGAACATGGTGTAGGTTCCACCGTAGAGATTATCCGCGGATACCACCCGGTCTCCCGCCTTGCAGATGTTGATAATGGCGTAGAAAATAGCCGATGTACCCGATGCCACCGCAAGGCCCGCCTGCCCGCCGTCGAGTGCCGCCATCCGTTTTTCCAGCACGTCGGTGGTGGGATTCATGAGACGGGTGTAGATGTTGCCGGGTACTTTGAGCGAAAAAAGATCCGCAGCATGCGCGGAATCCTTGAATACATAAGAGGAGGTCCGGTAGATGGGGACCGCCCGGGAACCGGTATCTGTATCGGGCGTATGCCCGGCATGCAGGCAAAGGGTTTCAGGCTTTTTGTTCTCCATTGTTTTTCCTTTTCTTTCTTCCGGATTGGGTTCGGTGCATGCAGATGCGACAGGGGAACCGACTAAATTGTTTACTCCAGGAAAAGCGGCGTGCTGATATAGCGCTCCCCAGTGCTCGGGAGGACCGTTACGATACACTTGCCGGCGGATTCCGGCCGGGCAGCCATAACCAGGGCCGCATGCACGGCGGCCCCGGAGGAAATGCCGCAGAGCAGGCCCTCGATGGATGCAAGCTTTCGCGCCGTGGCAAATGCATCATCATTGGAAACGGTCACGACCTCGTCCACCACGCCCCGATCCAGGATATCCGGAACGAATCCGGCGCCGATCCCCTGGATCTTGTGGGGTCCGGGTTTGCCCCCTGAAAGAACCGGCGAGTCGGCCGGTTCGACGGCAACAGCCGTAAATCCGGGCTTCCGATCCCGGATCACGCGGGAAACCCCCGTGATGGTTCCGCCCGTACCCACGCCGGAAACAAAAATATCCACGGCCCCATCCGTGTCGTTCCAGATCTCCTCGGCCGTAGTCCTGCTGTGTACCGCTGGATTGGCCGGATTGGAGAACTGGTCCGGCATGAAAGCATCCTGATTTTCGGACAGGATCGAACGCGCCTTTTCAATGGCCCCGTTCATCCCTTTTTCGCCCGGCGTAAGCACCAGCTGAGCGCCCAGGTGCGTAAGAAGCTTTTTTCTTTCCATGCTCATGGTTTCCGGCATGGTCAATTGCAGGCGGTAGCCCCGGGCGGCGCAGATATAGGCCAGCGCGATGCCGGTGTTGCCGCTGGTGGGCTCGATAATCACGGTCCCCGGACCGATCCTTCCCTCCTGTTCCGCGCGTTCGATCATGGATACACCAATCCGGTCCTTCACGCTTCCCAGGGGATTGAAAAACTCCAGCTTCGCAAACACATCGGCCTTCAACCCCTGCGCGATCCGGTTAAGCCGCACCAAGGGTGTTTCACCGTACACCGTGGTAATGTTTTCATACACGTTCATGGCAAGGCCCTCTTGTCTTTGAATTCACAATTCCCCTGAAACGTGGGATCCTTTCCGCCCCCATCCCTGACCACAGACTTCCGGCCTCTGCCCTCTGTCTTCCGTCCTATATCTTCTGCCTTCCGTCCTCTGCCCTCCATCACGCCCCCTCGTCCCCCGAAACGGCGGCTCCGTCGCTCGTCCCGTTTCGACGGTAAATCAGCCGGGGGTTTTCGATAAGGACCGTCGTATGGGGCGGGATCGACTCGGTCAGCCATACATTGCCGCCAATCACCGACCGGGTACCGATGACGGTTTTGCCGCCTAAAATGGTGGCACCGGAATAGATCACCACGTTGTCCTCGATGGTGGGATGGCGCTTGACGCCCCGCATGTCCTCGCACCGATCCTCCGGCACGGATAACGCCCCGATGGTAACGCCCTGGTATATCCTGACATTATCACCGATAAACGAGGTTTCCCCGATCACAATGCCCGTTCCATGGTCGATCACGAAGCTTTTGCCGATCTCGGCGCCCGGATGAATATCGATGCCGGTCAGGCTATGGGAATGCTCCGTCATGATCCGAGGAATAAGGGGTACGCCGAGTTCATGCAGCCTGTGCGCGATCCGGTAGATTATGATGGCATACATCCCGGGATAGCTAAAGATAACCTCATCGCAGCTTTTTGCGGCCGGATCGCCGTGATAGGCGGCCTCCACGTCCGCGGCAAGAAGGGTTTGCAGCTCCGGAATTCCCTCCAGGAAGGCAAGGGCGGTTTCATAGCCGCGCTGCACGCAATCCGAGCACGGAAGCTCATACTTGAAACATTCATATCGCACGGCCCGGCAAACCTGGTCAGAGAGCATGTCGAACACCGCCGATGTCAACTGGCCAAGCTGGTATTTCAGATTGACCGGGTCCACTTTTTCCCGGTTGAAATACCCCGGAAAAAGGATTTGCCTGAGTTTTTCCAGGATTTCGACAATGGCATCTTCCGAGGGGATCGGCTCGTAGTCGATATGGGCGTAGTGCCCTTCCCTTCCGGAAGCTTCGACAACGGCCTCTATTACGCCTGCCAGACGCTTCCGGAAGTCCGAATAGGTGGCGGCCCCGTCCTTGCAGGTTCCGGCATCTTCAGTCTCGTTGATCTTACCCAATGGATTCTTTCCTTTCACGCCGATTTTACCAGTCATTACTGGATGCTGCAGGAAGCCCCCTTTTTCCAGAAAGGCGACATCTCCCTCAGCTTCCGGATTAACGGCGGCAGCTCGCTTGCAACGGTTTCAATTTCTTCCGGGGTGGTATAAGTGCTCAGGGAAAAGCGGATCGAACCATGGGCGGCGGTGAAGGGAACCCCCAGTGCCCGGAGAACATGGGACGGCTCCAGCGTCCCGGACGTGCACGCGGAGCCCGAAGATGCGCAAACCCCAAGCTGGTCGAGCATCAGCAAAATCGATTCCCCCTCCACATATTCGAAACTTACGCTCAGGGTATTCGGGAGCCGGTCTTCCCGGCTGCCGTTTAACAGGGTATTGGGAATCTTTTCGAGGATTTCCGATTCGAGCCTGTCACGAAGGGAGCGGACCCGATCCATCTCCCCGTCCGCCAAGTCCTTCCTGGCCAACTCCGCGGCCTTTCCGATACCGATAATGGAAGCCACATTTTCCGTGCCGCCCCGGCGCCCCTTTTCCTGGTGTCCGCCGATCAGGAACGGGGCGAACTTGGTACCCTTTTTCACATAGAGAACCCCCACGCCCTTAGGGGCATGAAACTTGTGGCCTGAAAGTGCCAGCATATTAATGCCCGATTTTTTCACATCCACCGGGATTTTCCCCACGGCCTGAACGGCATCCGTATGAAACGCGATCCCCTTTTCGGCGGCCATCTGCGCAATTTTTTCCACAGGAAAGATCACGCCGGTTTCATTGTTGGCCCACATGATGCTGATGATGGCGGTATCCTCGGTCATCCGATGGGCAAGGTAGTCCATGTCGAGGCGGCCCTCCCTGTCCACCGGAACCCAGCTGACCCGGTATCCTGTCTTGGCCAGGTGCTCGCAGAGATTCTTTATGGCCGGATGCTCCACCCGCGTGGTGATGATATGCCGTTTTTTCGGGTTGGACTGAAGCGCTGCATAGATAGCCGTGGAGTCGCTTTCGGTGCCACAGGACGTGAAGATGATCTCCCCGGGGTCCGCGTTGATCAGGGCCGCCACGTTTTCGCGGGCTTCCGTAATCTGCTTGCCGACCACCCCCCCAAACATGTGCATGCTCGATGGATTGCCGTAGTATTCCGAGAAATACGGCATCATCTTTTCCACCACTTCGGGCGCCACCCGGGTGGTGGCGTTGTTATCCAGGTAAATCGTCTTCATTGCTTCACCTCCTCGACCACGAGGTCCGGGGATACAAACTCCCTGAGCTTCTCTTCGACGTAATTTTTCAGTGTCAGCTCCGAAGCGGCACAGGTGGCACATGTTCCGATCAGCTTCACGTAAACGGATGTACCGTCCACATCCACCAGCTCGATGCTCCCGCCGTCCTTTTCCAGTGCCGGCTTGATTTCCCGCTCCAGGGTTTCTTCGATCAGCTTGATCTTTTCGATATTGGTCATTTTCCTTTTCGGTTCGGGCGAGGCCTCGGCCTTTTTATATACCCGGCCGACGATCTCCCGGATGGCATCATGGCACTGGCCGCATCCGCCGCCCGCCTTGATATAATTCGTAACCTCCTCCACGTACTGAAGCTTGTTGTCCCGCACGGAAGTCTCAATGGCCTTGTCGGTCACGCCGAAACACTCGCAGACGATATTCCCGTCGATCTCCGGTTCCTCAAGCCCCCGATAATGGAGAATGGCCTTTTTCAGGGCGTCCTTTCCCATGACCGAGCAGTGCATCTTCTCCTTCGGAAGTCCTCCCAGATAGGCAGCAATGTCATCGTTGGTGATTTTTTCCGCTTCGCCGACGGACTTTCCCATGATCATCTCGGTCAATGCCGAAGACGACGCGATGGCACTTGCGCAACCGAAGGTCTGGAACTTGACGTCCGCGATCCGCTCGTTTTCATCCACCGTAAACATCAGCTTCAGGGCATCGCCGCAGGCCATGGAACCGACCTCTCCCACGCCGTCCGGATTATCTATTTCACCGACGTTTCTGGGATTCAGAAAATGATCCCTTACCTTATCCGTATATTCCCACATGCCGCTCCTCCTGCAATTTCCTGCACTTTAGATTAACTGCACTCTGTCTATATTGATATAATTGATATTATTGACGGTGTCATATTAACCCTATCCGAATCATATTTCAAAGCCTTTTGTTACCGGCCCCATCGCCGGGGGCAATCAGGCCAGGCGGTATTTTTCCCGCAGACGGGCGGAGAGCTTGCGGGTGAGGGCAAAGGCGCTTTCGACGGTCTTTTCGATATCCGGGTTGACCAGACAGCAGGTGGCCGGGGAAATCAGGCTCCGGGCCAGCAGCTCCTCCCGGTCGATTCCTTTGCCAAGCAGTTTCTCCCAGGTTTCCTCCAGCATGCTTTCCAGCGATTCCAGAGATTCCTTTTCAAAAGGCTCCACGTTGCTCGGCACGATTCCCCAGGACAACACGCCCCCTTTGCCCAGAAAACGTTTTATCGCCGGGGCATAGGAAGCAAAAACCTCGTGGTTGGTGTACAGATCCAGCGACAGGATATCCATGTCCAGGTTGAGAAGAAAATCCCAATCCGGGTTCCCGCACAGGTGAATGCCGCGCGGCCGGTCGACCATTGAAAAAAACTGTTCCAGGTCGGATCGCGCCTTGACGTCACCGTAGCCGGACATGGCGGAAAAAAGAAACTGAAGCCCCGGCTCGTCGATATACATGAATGCATTGGCGTTTTTTTCCTTCAGGCGCCCAAGCTGCACGTTGACCCGCCGGGCCATGAACTCGAAGAGAAACGGGCGGACCGTGTCGTCGAACAAAATGGGCCGGTCGTTTTCATCCACCACGTTGAACCCGAAGCTGATCGGTCCCTCCAATTGCCCCCGGATGGCCGGGCGGTCCGAAAAATCCATCTCCAGAAACCGGTGGTAGACGGCGGAAAACGTTTTGCTGATATCGAAAATCTCCGGGGAATCGAACCGGTTCATCACATCTCCGAGTTCCTCCATGAACTTTTCCATGGAAAACTTCAGCGTTCGGTTTTCCAGGTCGAGCACGATACCGGGAAAATGCTCCCCGGCCTGCACGTACATATCCTCGTGATAATTCAGCCTCGGAAGCTGCGGCCAGAAGGGAATATCCAGGCTCAATGCGGTATTGAGGGCCCTGTCCACATCCGTATGAGGCATGACCGCCATGGCGGTCGTCAGCAGGTTTCCGGGAATCGGCATGGGTCTTTGTCTCCTTGCTGTGGATTGAAGGTATGGATGGTGCTTGCTGTGTTTATCCGGGTGTTTTCATTTCATGGAGCGCTGCAGCCAGGCGGCCAGGCAGGCTGTCCTTTTCTTCGACGACGATGTCCGCGAATCGTTTTCTTTTCGTGCTTTTTTGCTTGTACTCATCCAGGCACAGAAAAAGCAGCCGCAAAACGGCTTCCACGTCGTAGATTCCCGGCAATTCGGTCGCCAGACGGGGGTGACGGCCGAGCTTTCCGCCAATCATGACCCTGTAACCGGCCTCCCCCTTTCCGATTCTTCCGGTGGGGCAAACCGAAATGCAGGCCCCGCAGGCAATGCATCGCTCATGATCGATTACGGACGCCTCCTTGTCCGCATCCACCCATACGGCATTTTCCCGGCAGGCATTTTCGCATGCCCCGCACTGAACGCACCCGTTTTCCGTAAAGACCGGGGAGGCCGCCGCGATGATCCCTACATCCCGGATCTGCGGTTGGGAACATGCATTGGGGCACTGCGAAACGCTGACCCTAAACAACTGGTGAATCCGGATCGGCCCGTTTCCATGGGACCGGAGAAAATCGCCCAGGGCAGCATTGTCGAGAAGCGCCCGAACCCCCTGCACAAGCCGGTCCGGTGAGTCGTCTTCGCCTGTTTCACCGCCTTCCCCCCTTTGGTGCACCCGGTTGTGACACGAATTTCCGCCCGAACAAACTTCCAGCCTGTAACCATCCGATTCATATTCACCGATCACTGGCGGTTTGGGCAGGAAAGGCTCTATATCGGCGGGGCTCACAATGTTTTTTCCGGCTTTCAGGACCGCGGTTTCGGCCCGGGCGACCGCCTTCCGGCGCTCGGCAAACGGCAGGTGATTCACAGCTGCCCTGGCATTTTCTTCCCACTTCATGAGGATTCCTTTTACACGAATTCTCAGCATTTGCAGCTTCGGCAAAACACGAACGCTTCATGCCGGGTGCTTCCGGATATCAAAACTGATGCACTCGTAAAAAGTCGCGGCCTGACGGCTTTGTAAAAAGTCCAAGATCAAGGCTTGCGCAATTTCGAAGAATGCAGCGTACTTGGCGTACGTGAAATTCTGAGAAATTGCG
>SLPT01000386.1 GCA_007131845.1 Desulfobacteraceae bacterium
CTCCCGCCGTTGGCCGGTGCAGGCTATATAACGGAGCGGATTAGCAACCCGGGAGCCGGAAAAATAAACCCCGACGGCCTGGAACCGGGAGGCGACCGGTCGAACAGTCACGTCTGGGCAATGGATGTGCTGCAGGAAGCCGATGGGGAATACCTCTATGTCGGGAGCAACCGGGACCTGATTTACAGGGTTATGGCGGGATACCTGCAGGGAAGCGCCGGGATGAATTCTTCGGATGCCAATGATCTCATAAAGGATGTATTTCAGGGCGATATTGCCGTACCTGATCATGAGGACAACCAGGGCAGGGTCTTTAGGTACCCGGTAGACGGAAGCGGTCCATGGGAGGAAGTATACCGGGGAGATTACGACTTCCGGGGCGCGGTTGCATTCACCGATTCCGACGGAGAGACAGCGTTGTATATGGTCACGACTTCCGGTTTCGGCTCGGTTGATAGCCATGGAAATATGTCGGGCAGGGTATTGAAATTCCGGGCGGGATTTCGGCCGGGTGATACGCCAAAAGAGGTGCTTCGGGTCCAATCATCCCCGACAATCGGCGGCGAAGGTCCACTGAGGGCAATTGCCGTTCATGAAGGGCATCTGGTCGTCGGGACGTTCGATAACCGGATCTATGCGACAAAAAATCCAAAAGAGCAATCCGCGGGTGACGATACGGCCCATTCCGGCTGGATACAAATTGCGGATGTGTCCGGTGGAAATCTCCCGGCCGATAAGATCGTCTGGGATTTGTTGAGTTATAATGGTTTTTTGTATGCTTTTTTGGCCGACCATGAGGGGTTCGGTGTTTACAAAGGATCGCATCCGAACGGCGGGAACGCCGGCGATGGATGGCTATGGGAAGCGATTGTCGATAGGGGCGCGCGCTATCCCGCCGGAATGGGCGACCCGTACAACAACGCCACCTCCGCAAAGGTTTTCAAAGATCGTGTGTATGTAGGAACGCTGACACAGGTCCACCTCTCATTTATTGCCGGGACATTCAGCGCGGAGCAGCTCAGGGGCGGGCAGGTATACCGGTTTGACCGGGAGGATAACTGGGAACTCGTCATCGGGGACCCCGATCGGGACACGGTGTTCAGTCGTCGAAAGGGCAATTACGGCCCCGGGTTTTACAATCCGACCCGGTCTCAGCAGATCGGGCTCAGGCTTGCCGGGTATGGTATCTATGCGGATGAGAACCTGTCCGCCAACCAGTATATCTGGTGGATGGAAGTCCACGAGGGGAAGCTATGGGCATCCACATTCGATATCAGTGTTTTTTTCAGATATCTTAATGCGGAAAATCTGGAGCGGATGGGGCTGGATATCGGTAACTCGGCGTTGGCTGCCGCCATTTCCGAACTGGACGCGGAAACCTATGAGCAGATTACTGAAAATCCCCCTGGATTCGATTTGTATGTATCGTCTGACGGCACCCGATGGCAACCCGTGGTGACCGATGGATTCGGCGACCCGTATAATTATGGCGGCCGGGTGATGAAATCGACGGATGAGGGGTTATTCGTGGGAACCGCCAATCCGTTTTGGGGGTGCCAGGTCTGGCTGGTGAACGAAGGCGACTCATCATCAGGGGGCTGTTTCTTGCGGGTTCTGGATGCGGTGCGCGTGAAATAAGTGTCATGACAGGAAAGACAAAACAGGGTGCTATCCCGAATACCAAACCAATATGAGAAGGGTATTGTTATATTGGTGTGCCAGATAAAAGGAGTTCGCATGATTCAGGCGTGGCTGAAATCCAAGGATATACGGAACGTGGATATTTTTTTAACCTTCAACGCGTTTTTGTGCTTTTTGATGTGCGTTTTCGTTTATTTCCAACGCTTTATTGAATACCGTGGAGTTGGTAATCTCTATGAGTTTTTTGTCTACGCTGTATTTTTTTTCGCTGTAATACTTATAGCCTGGTGGTACCTTCGGGATTTTATCATAAACACACCCCTTCTGATACTGCTTCAGGCCGGCATTCTGATACATTTTGCGGGTGCCTTTGTCCCAATAGACGGAGGGCGGCTTTATGATGCTTACATCGTTGGGGTCCGTTATGATAAATATGTTCATTTTATCAATTCTTTCGCAGCCGCCGCATTGACAAGCCATGTTTTCGGCAGGCTGGAGGTCAGGCTTCCTATAATCCGCAACCTCGTTATTCTGCTGGTCGTCATGGGTATGGGCGCTGTGATAGAAATTGTTGAATACTTGGTGGTTTTGACCATGAAGGAAACCGGCGTCGGCGATTACCACAACAATATGCAGGATTTGATCTCCAATCTTGTCGGCGGCGCGTTTTATATCGCCGTGGTGTCTGTCAGGAGGGTTTTTCAGAAAAAACTGCTCTGGGGGGAAACATGATGAATATGGACAGGACTGTTCATCCTGTCTGGGGGCTAATCGAAATCCTGATAGTTACCCTTTTGTTTTTCATCGGGCTTTGGGTTTTGGGTCCAATGATCGCAACGGACAGAGTGCCTTCTGTGATCTTTTATCTGATAGTCGCTGCCGGTGCGATTCACGTGCTGTGGTATTCTCCTTCGAAATTGCATCATGATCCGCCCGAAGCCCGTGGTTTTGGGGATTTTGTCCCGGGCTACCAGGGGGACGGCTCATTTAAACACGCATGGCGGGTATATGCCCTGTATACGGTTATTGCGGCCGTAATGCTTGTTATATTGGCAGGGTGGCTCGATTTGGTTTCACTCAAAGAGTTGAACTGGGCGGCTTTGTGGATCAAGCTGGTGGGATATGTGGCGTTGGGCATGGTTCAGGCGGTGTTTTTTTTCGGTTTTATTCAGCGCCGGGTCCACGCTATTATTCCCGTTTCCGGCGGTTTCCGTGCCTTTCCCCTTCATCGGTTTTCTGTCGCGATTCTCACTTCGGCAATCTTTGCGTCTTACCATCTGCCCAATGCCATGCTGATAGGATTCGCTTTTTTCTCAGGGTGCTGCTGGTCCTGGATTTTTTACAAGAAGCCCAATATACTGTTGTTGGGGATCAGCCATGCCCTTCTTGGCACAATACTGCACCGCGTGGTCCAGCTTCCTATGCGCATCGGCCCCTTCTATGAAAATCCGGATCTGTATATTCTCCGCACGGTTTTTCCGGGTCTTGACGGTTTTATAGGAAACCTTTTTTAGGCGTTTTAAAACACTGACACACTCGTAAAAAGTCGCGATCTGACGGCTTTCCAGGGATGACAGAATGATTCGAGCCGGAGCAGTAATGATATTATTATGCAATCTTTGGGCGGCGGTCTTGTTTGCCGGCGCAGCAAACGCCCTTGATCCGGACGGGATCATCGTGAAAATGGAATCCGCCATGCGGGGTGAATCCAGTTACACCGAAATGGTGATGCGAATTGAACGCCCGCGATACAGTCGTGAACTATCCATGCGGTGCTGGCTCAAGGGCCTGGATTATTCGTTGGTGATCATTACTTCACCGGCACGTGATGAAGGCATGGCATACCTCATGCGCAATGACGAAATCTGGAATTATGATCCGAGGATTGATCGAATTACCCGGCTGCCTCCATCCATGATGTTCCAGTCCTGGATGAACTCTGACTTTACCAATGATGACATTGTCAGGGACACCGATTTGTTAAGGGATTACGACAAAAGATTGCTTGGCAGGGAGCCCTGTGAAGAGAAAAAGTGCTTTGTTATTGAAATGGTGCCCAAACCCAATACCCCGATTGTCTGGGGAAAGGTTAAGATGTGGATCAGTGAAGACGACTTTCTGCAGCGGCGGGTGGAGAATTACGACCAGCGCGGGGCGCTGGTAAGCACAATGACGATGGATAGAATCATGCGGTTTGACGGTCGTTATATACCATCCCGGATTACATTGATTCCGGCCGGAAAAGAAGGCGAGCGAACCATCCTTACATACACGAAGGCAACGTTCGACATCGGCGTGGGCAGCGATTTTTTTTCCTTTGTCAACATGCAGCGATTGCGGTGAGAACACTTATGGAGGGACTTTTTTTTAGACTCGCCTGGAGAAATGTATGGCGAAACCCCAGGCGCTCGATCATTACGATTTCAGCAGTCGCCTCCAGCGTGGTGTTTGCCGTTTTTATTCAATCGCTGAGCCGGGGGACCCGCGACGGTATGATCGATAATCTGATCCGCCACAGCACCGGGTATATGCAGATACAAGATTACCGGTTTCAGGAAAATCCCTCCATGGACAATGTGTTTTTCTATGATGATCGTATTGTAGATCGTATCCGGCAGGCAACCCCATCACTTGATTTGGTATTGCCCCGCATTGACACGTTCATGCTGGCTGCAGGAGAACAGGTCTCCAGGGGCGCAATGGTATCAGGAATCGATGCGGACAAGGAGCATCGCTTCAGCAATATCCGTGACTATACGATCAAGGGCCGTTTTTTCACTCCCGGGGAGGCCGGGGCCGTAATCGGCAGGGGGCTTGCCGAACGACTGGGCCTGGGTCTGGGTGAATCGCTTGTACTCATTGGAAAAGGGCGCTTCGGGATGTCGGCCAGTGGAATATTCCCCATCGTGGGCGTGGTGGACCACCCGCTTCCGAAAATCAATCAGCAGGTGGTATATCTGCCCTTGGAAACCGCTCAGGCGTTGCTTTCCGCAAAAGGGTATGTTTCGTCTCTTCAGCTTGTTCCTGGCCGTAAAACAAACACCGAATCCATTGCCGGTGCAATTCGGAAAGAATTGGAAAATGAAGACCTCCGGGTGTATACATGGCAGGACTTTATGCCGGAATTTCTCAATTATATGAAAATTGACATGGCAGGCGCTTACCTGATGTCATTTATTTTGTATATCGTTGTCGGGTTTGGTTTTTTCGGCACGGTTCTTACCATGACCATGAATCGCCTGAAGGAATTCGCGATACTGCTTTCTATCGGCATGTCCCGCTCTCGTCTTGCAGTGGTAGTATTACTTGAAACCTTTTGTATCAGTCTCATCGGCGTGATCTGCGGGATTGTTGCGGCATTTGGCGTCATTTGCTATTTTTACCGGCGCCCGCTGGAACTGAAAGGCAATGCAGCGGAGGCACTTATCGAGAGAGGATGGAGCCCTGAACTGTTCGTTTCTTTTGCCCCGGACCTGTTTTATGTTCAGGGAATAATCATATTCTTCATTGCCATGGCGGTTTTTCTGTATCCGCTCATCAAAATCAGCACGCTGGACAATTTGAAAGCGGCAAAATCCTGATATGAAAACGCTGGTGATTTTAGCCTGGAAAAACATCTGGCGGCATCCAGCCAGAAGCGGTGCTCTCCTGGCGGCTGCCGTTTCAGGCCTCTGGGCCGGGGTTCTGACCATCGGGATCATGAACGGCATTCACGAACTTCGGATGGATTATCTCATAAGAAATGAACTGGCCCACGTTCAGGTACATCATCCGGAGTTTTTATCCATGGGGTATGCCCGTCACGCTATTTTGGAGCATGAAAGGATCATGGCATGGATGGAAAAGGATCCCAGAATCGATTCCGCCGCGCCCCGAACGCTGGCGGAAGGAATGCTTCATTCCCCTGTAAAGGCATCCGGCGTTCGTATTCGGGGCATTGCTGTTGACAGTGAAAGCCGTTTAACCAATTTTCATGACAATATGGTGGAGGGACAATACCTCTCCTCCGATGGACAATTTCCCGTAATCATGGGAGCAAGCCTTGCTGACATGCACAACACACAGATCGGCGAGCGTGTCGTTCTTGTATTTGATGATGCCGATTACATGCTCACTGCCGCTGCCTTTCATGTTGTGGGACTGTTTCATTCGCCTTCCAAAACCTACGATAACCATACCGTTTTTGTCCGGTCACGGGATCTGGCGGAATTACTGGCCGGTCAGACTGTTTACCACGAGATCGCCGCATTGCTCTACGACCGGAATGATGCCCAAACGGTAACAGCCGATCTTGCCGCCCGCTTTCCCGAAATCGATGCCAGCACATGGTATGAGCTTTCTCCTGTGTTGAGGACGCTTCTGGACATTGGCGGGTTTGCGTCATTTTTCATCACAATGGTCATTATGCTGGCCCTGGCCTTTGGCATACTCAACACCATGCTCATGGCAATTTTTGAGCGTATTCATGAAATCGGTATGCTGCTTTCCATCGGTATGGCCCGGGCCAGGGTTTTTCTGATGGTCCTCATGGAATCAATCATCCTGACGCTGACCGGGGCTGTAGCGGGCATCATCCTCGCATGGATAAGTATTTGGCACTTCAGCAGGACAGGAATCAACCTTGAGATGTTTGGAAGGGGGGCGCAGGAAATAGGCTGGAGCAAAATCATGCCGGTTCTGGATTCTTCCGGTTATGGGATGATCTTTTTGATTGTTGTGGTTATAAGCATTTCAGCCTCTGTTTATCCGGCGATAAAAGCCACCCGCGTCAACCCGGTGCAAGCGGTCAGGGAAAGAGAATAGAAAAATGCCTGTGGTTCAAACGGAGAAATTATCGAAAATATACAACCTGGATTCGATGCCGGTCCATGCCTTGCAAGATGTTACGCTATCCATTGAAAAGGGCGAGTTTGCAAGTATTGTAGGGCCTTCGGGTTCAGGCAAAACCACCTTGCTGAACATGTTGGGCGGCCTGGACATGCCGAGCTCGGGAAGCGTATGGGTAAACGGCAGGGAACTGTCCGGGATGGGCGACAGGCAGCGAATCCAATTCCGTCTGTGGAATATCGGGTTCGTCTTTCAGCATTACAACCTGATTCCGGTATTTACAGCCTGGGAAAATGTGTCGTTTATCATGCTGTTGCAGGGCAGGGACAAACGGGCAATAGAGCATCGTACGAATCAACTGTTGGAAGAGGTGGGCCTTGGCGACCGGAAACATGCCAGGCCGGCACAGTTGTCAGGCGGTCAGCAGCAGCGCGTGGCTGTGGCCCGGGCGCTTGCATCCGAACCAAGGTTCATCCTTGCCGATGAACCCACGGCCAATCTTGACACAAAGGCTGCCATGAATCTTCTGGATATCATGGCACGTTTAAACAATGACAAAAGCGTGACTTTTATTTTTTCAACCCATGATCAACGGGTTACCCAAAGAGCGCGGCGGGTGATTTGCATGGTGGATGGCAAGATTGTCGGTGATGAGCGTCATGAAAGGTGATGTGACCCGGTTGGTATTTGTGCTTCTGGTATCTCTTGGCGGACCAATGAGCGCTGCTGCAGAAGACAGGGATATCGCCCCGCTGAAGAACCTTCATGTAAGCGGGTATTTTCAGGCGATCCCCCTGCACATTACGCTGGACCTGCCGGAGCCGGTTGGAAAGCAACGCATTACCGAATACCGACTTCAAAACCGTCTGAATCTGCGCATGGATTTTACCCCGGACTTCACTTTCCACTGGCAGATGCGATCGCGTTTGATTGCCGGCAATTGGGTTACAAACGACGCCTTCTATACGGATGCTATGACAAGAGATAGTGGGCTGTTTAATCTCTCCTGGACTATTGCTGAAGGGGAAGACTGGATTCTGCATTCTGTACCTGACCGCCTGTATGGTGACTGGAGCAAGGAGGATTGGAGCGTACGTGTGGGCAGACAGCGTGTAAACTGGGGGGTTAACATTATCACGAACCCCAATGATATTTTTAACCCCTATTCCGTTTACGAATTTGATTATCCGGAACGTCCGGGCTCCGATACATTACGCATTCAGCATTTCATCGGCTTTGGCTCCAGGGTTGAATTGGCCGTAAAACCTGCCAGCGAAATCAAGGAAAGTGTAGCGGCTATTCTTTACGCATTTCGGCTCGGGAGTTACGATCTGCAGGCAATTGGCGGCTATTACCGGGATCGCGTTGCAACCGGTGCAGGCTGGGCCGGCACCATCGGTTCTGCCGGATTCAAAGGTGAAACAATGCATTATGCCGATATCGAAGCGGCAAATGGAAACCGCGAAACCAATTATATCCTGGCCGCATCGGTTGATTACGTATTTCCCGGCAGCTTATTTCTGGTTGCTGAATATCTTTACAATCAGGAAGGCGGGAAAGATGACCTGGAATATCTGGCAGGGCGGCTGCTTTCGGACAATCCGTCCTACTCGCGGCACCAGGCTGCCTTGCGGGCATCCTATCGGCTTACCCCGCGTCTGCGCACTTCTTTTACTCTGATAGGCTTTCCTGACAGAGATTCCGCTTTTGTTTCACCCGCCTTGACATGGTCGGTTATTGAGAACCTGGATTTAAGGGTCCTGGGCCAGTTTCTTCTGGTCGACGAGAGACGCGTTTCAGAAGAACCTGTCAATCTGATAGCCGGCTTTTTGTCCTGCTATTTTTGATGCGCTCCCTGCACTCCCAGCAATTCACGGTTACTAATGATCTAATCAGTTTACTGGCTTTGAGATCATTTTGATATTTTGTTTTTGTAGAATTTGGATTTTGCCCATTGTTTCTTGTCGCTTTACATCCGTTCGGAATATTGCTATATACTCAAATTTTTCCGGACAATCTTAACTAGTGCCCGATCGAAACTCAGGATTTTTCGTCAAGGTCAAGGACGGCGAACATGATTTTGAGGATTAAAATTTGAGCCGGACGCAGGGATTGGCGAAAAAGACGGTTTTCGTTCAGGCGCTAACTATGATCAGCAGAGAAGGATTTGTCAATGAACCCGCTTGCATCCCAGTTGAATGAATTGATTGAAAAGGCAAACCCCAACATTCTGGAAATGCTCTCGGATGTCGGGAAGAACCTGTTTTTCCCGAAGGGGATTCTTTCGCAGAGCGCCGAGGCAAAGGAAAAAGCCCACCGGTTGAACGCCACCATCGGCATTGCAAAGGAAAAGGGCCGGCC
>SLPT01000278.1 GCA_007131845.1 Desulfobacteraceae bacterium
CGGGTTTTCGGGACCCATCGGCCGGCACGATGAAAATATTGGTGCTGAAATCAAGATCGTTCACGGCATAGGCAATAAAACGTCCATCCGGGCTCCAGCGCCAGTGAAGGCTGCTGTCCCAACCCGCCACCAGGGTCCGTTTCCGTCCGGTGTCCAGGTCCATGACCACCAAATCCCCGCGACCCCGACGGAATGCAATGGCCGATCCGTCCGGAGACGGGGATACCTCCCGGTCGTTGTGATCGGACGCTACCAGAGGGGAGATGCTGAACTGCACGGCATCATGCCATCGGGCAGGATCCATGGACTCGGGCAGGTCTTCGGCCTGATCCGGAGCAGGCACTTCATCCTCCTGCAGCATTTCCCTTTCAGGGCGCTCGGGCTCCGGCTCAGGCTCCGGCCCGGGATCCGGATCGGTCGGGGCCGGCGGATCCGCCGGATCCACCGGGGCGAACGGATCTTCCGGGTCTTCGATCCGAAGGCCTGCAAAAGGTTCCAGTGGATCGCCGGGATCCTCCGGCAAAGCCCGGGGGTCTGACGGATCACGGACAGCATCGGGGGCATCCAAGGGAAGGTCGGCCAGGGAAAGGCCGGCAAGGATCTCTTCGGGAAGATAAAGCACGCTTTCCGGAGGCTCTGACGGGGCGGGCCTGTCGTATGCCCGGCGGACCTCGGCGCGCGTCAGGGCAACCCTCACCTGGTATATGGAAGATGTAGAGTCCTTGTCACTGGTAAAGTAAAGGCTGAGACCGTCCGGGGACCAGGCAATGTCGACGTGCCGGGCGTGGGTGTTGGGAGTCACCGCCCGGGTCGGGCTGTATTCGTCCATGTTGCGGACGTAGACGCGCCCGTATGCGATATAAGCCATTACCCGGCCGTCCGGGCTGAGTGCCGCTTCGGTGATGTCCCGGTCGATGCGCCGCAGTTCGTGGTCATCCCGTCCGTCATCCCCGGCACGAAGACTTACGGGCCGGACAGTCGCCTCCGGGTCGTCCAGGTCCAGCGTGTACAGGCGGTCCCACACGCTGATAACCGCCGTACTCCCGTCGGCGGACACATCGAAGCTCTGCACGTCGCGCCCTTCAAAGCCAGTGAGGCGCTCCGGTTCGTTTTCCCGGGCCTGGCCCTGGCCGCTCAAACGGATGCGATACAGATTGACCGTATCCAACGCCCGGTCGGACATGAACACCAGGGTATCGCTGCCGGCCCACCGGGCGCTCCCATCGTCCCCGTCGCGCCGGGTGACGGATTCGAAACGGTCTTCCATCCGGTCGTGGATCCAGACGTTCATGGCATCGGGGCCGGTATAATGACGCCGGCTCCAGCCATGGTAATATCCCCCCCGGGTGAATACCGTACGGCGGCCGTCAGGCGAAATCCGTGGTTCGGATCCGAATGCGTCATGCAGGCGTTCATGCTCCCCGCCTTCCGGTGACATCCTGTAGGGACGATGATCCCGGTACACGTCCGCCTCGATCAGGCCGGAAAAAGAAATGACATCTGGGCCTGTCCCGTCGCGGGACCAGTGCGGATTGCGCATGAACCGATCGCTGTGTGTAAGCTGCCGGATCCTTGTGCCGTCGCGCCCGATGCGCCAGAGGTTCATGTAACCGTCGCGCATGGATGTAAAAACGATCGCATCCCCGTCCGGGCTCCAGCTGGAGTGCAGATCATCATGCCGGTGACGGGTCAGTCGCATGGCCGTTCCCCCGCTGGCCGGGACCACCCACAGATCGCCTCCGGCGCTGAAAGCGATTTCTTCTCCATCCGGGCTGATCGACGGGAAACGGGGCAATGCGACGGCTTCGGATGCCTCCGCATAAGGCGCCCATGCAGAAATGATAAGCAGCGACAGCAAAAGCCCGCATGCAGCGGCAAAAAGGGATGCCTGGGACCGTGATCGACTGTGTGAAGTGTTTCGTGTATTTGGTGGTTTTCGTGTGCTGGATGTATTGCAGGCGTGCATAAAAAAATATCTGTTCGTTTAATTTTACAGCCGGGGCTTTTGTGAAAAAACCCGTCTTTGACAGGCCGCGTCACTGCGTAACATGCGGCTTCCGCTTCGAGAGCAAACTCTATCCATCAAAATCCCGTCACCCGGGATTCATGAATATACAACTTCACAGCGCTTCACGCCGCAGATGCTTCGCCCCAGTACGTGTAACCCGTTATCCGGGGACGGATTAAATAACCCGATGACATCCTGACTGCAAAACCGTTTTGATCAAGCAGGAAAGGAATGTTCCGGTCCAGATGACACCCTCCGGCAACCCTTTCCCAGTATGACTGCAGACGGTACTGCCATTTTGCGACATGTTTTTCAGGGGAAAGCCCGTGTTCGGAAAACAGGAACCTTCCTCCGGGCCTGAGCACCCTCCGGATTTCCCGCAGTACGGCAGATGGATCCGAAACGCTGCAAAGCGTGTACGTGGATACCACCGAATCGAAAGAAGCATCCGGGAACGGCATCCGCTCAGCGGGAACGGCGACAAGCTCCACGGGAACGCCTGCTGTTCTTTTCCTGCGGCGTGCCAGTCGGTGCATTGGTTCTGATGGATCAACGCCAACGATCGAGCTGACCCGCACGGGATCGTAGTAAGAAAAATTCAGGCCTGTCCCGATTCCGATTTCCAGCACCCTTCCGCTTGCCTGCGGAACCACTTTCGCGCGCTGTCTGCGAAACGATTTCAGGTTGCACGTGGCATCCAGAAGAAGGGGAAGTATTCTTTTTCCATACCAGGATGTCTTCATGTGTACTCCTGTGAACACGCTTTGACCACACCCGGTTACACACCGGTTGCATGCTGCTCTGCATCGCCATGCACTGTCGCGGGCATATGCGTGTCATCCGTTTTTAATCCTCAAGATACGCCCGGTGTTCCTGCGGGGAAAATTATCGCCGCCTTGACCATGACGAAAATCCTGATTTTCGCTCGGGCACTATTCTTGCAAAAACCGAACCAACTTCCTATATTCGGCTCATAACCTGACACACTCGTAAAAAGTTCAAGATCAAGGCTGATAAGCCGGTAATACGTCTTTTTTACCGGCAGTGTTAAGTTTTAAGTGATTAAGTGATTAAGTGTTAAGTGTTAAGTGTTAAGTGTTAAGTGTTAAGTAAAATCGAGAAGTTATTTTTTTATTATTTGTCGGTTAGATATGCTTCCGGGCTTTTTACGGTGCAATCAAGGCTTGATGAACCCGTAAAAAGTCGCGATCCGACGGCTTTGTAAAAAGTCCAAGATCAAGGATTGCGCGATTCCAAAGAATGCAGAGTGCTTAGCGTACGTGAAACTCTGAGGAATCGCGTGTAACGCAGATATTGGGATTTTTCCGAAGCCGTCATGACAACTACAGATTTATAGAAGAGGAACATTGTTGGACGATTCCCGGTTTGCACAACTGCTGGACTTCATGAACGCATCATGGAGAGGCTACCGCAAGGTCCGGAAAGGGGTCAAAAAACGGATCAGCCGCCACATGCAGGAACTGGACTGCCGCAGTATGGACCATTATATCGAACGCCTCGGTGCGGATGAGAAAGCTCAAGCCGAATGCAAACGGCTGATGGGCGTTTCCATCTCCCGCTTTTTCCGGGACCGCCGCCTGTGGGATATCCTGGAAGAACGGGTGCTGCCGGAGATCGTAAAACAGGGACGCAATCCCCTGAACATATGGTTTGCCGGATGCGCCGGGGGCGAAGAGGTATACAGCTTCCGGATCCTGTGGGAGAAATTTTCAGGCGGCCTCGAAAATTCGCCTGAACTAAGCATCCTTGCAACCGACCTGAATCCGGAATACCTGGAACGGGCCAGGGCCGGAATATACCCTGCGGGCGCACTGCACGAAGCGGATGAAACAATTCTGGCCCGGTGGTTTGTGAAACACGGGAAAAACCGTTTCGCCGTGGACGGATCTTTGCAGGAAGACGTGTGCTGGAAAGTTTACGACCACCTGGAGGGCTCCCCGCCGGAACAAGACCCGGAAGAATGCCTGGATATCGTTTTCCTGCGAAACAGCATCTTGACCTATTACCCTCAAGAGGCGTTTTGCGAACCGCTCGGGCGCATAACCGCAGCCATTGCACCGTCGGGCTTTCTGGTCATTGGTGCAAAGGAAGCGATCCCGGATCCCGGGCGACAACACCTGCGCCGGTATGACCGGTATATATACCGTAAAATCCTTTCCTGACGGCACGATAATCAGGCGGATTCTGAAACGGAGCGGACATCCTCCTCCTTTTTGCGCGGCAACGCAACAGATGATGCATTGAGATGATGGGTGTCCAGCCCCAGCCGCTTTGATGAAAACCCCATACTAAGCCCCAGAAGCTGCGGATACAGGATCGACGGAAGCGGG
The DNA here is from genome assembly GCA_007131845.1 of Desulfobacteraceae bacterium. GTDB lineage: Bacteria > Desulfobacterota > Desulfobacteria > Desulfobacterales > Desulfosalsimonadaceae > B1SED10-16. The sequence continues at coordinate 4,360 of SLPT01000278.1, forward strand.
GTTTCGATATCGCCTGCTTCCAGCATGGCCTGCTGCACCTGGTCGAACTGAATCTGGCAGTAGGTACAGGATACGCAGAGATACTCCGCCCCGGCATCCAAAGCGCTGGTGATTTTTTTAGCGGCCAGAAACCGTGAAAGGCGGTCGTTTTTCTGCCACAACGGATTGCCGCAGCAATCGAGCCGCATGGGCCACTTCACACTGACAGCGCCCGTTGCCTCCACGAGACGGTCGAATATCGTCGGGTTGTCCGGATCGTCAAAGTCCGTTATCCGGCTCGGACGCAGTGCATGGCAGCCGTAATGGACTGCAACCCGCGGGGCGTCGAGCGGATTTTTGACCCTTGCCTTAATGGCCTCGAGGCCGACATCATGGAAAAGCACCTGAAGAATATGCCGTATTTCCAGTGTTCCGGTGTATTTCAGCTCCAGGGGGGCAAGCTGGCTGTTGATGCGGTCTTTCAGGTCCGTTCTTTCGGAAAGCATATAGGCGGCATGCCGGAGGCTACCATAGCAGCATTTACAGGGGGTCACAAGACCGGATGCCGATTTTTCCGCCAGGGCGAGGTTGCGCGCTGCACTATAGAGATAGGAATAAAAATCGAGATTGCGCACCGGGTAACCGCAGCAGTTGAATTCCACGTCCGTCAGGCCGATGTCCAATGCGGAAAAGACCATCCGGGTGGCAATTTCATACTGGGGTACGTAATACGGAATTTTACATCCTGCAAAAAAAGCATATTTCATGAGTCGATCCTTCGTTGTATCATTTGCCTGCATTTATTTGCCGGTATCGTGAACGCTCCGAAAGAATCATGTACGCCGGCTATCCATCGGGCACTCCTTTGTTTGCGGCCCTTCACCGGTCGTTTTTGCCGCCATATCGTTCATCTCGAGTCTTACATCCTGGTAGGCGACGTTTCTGAGTTCATAGAGTACATCGGTCACCCGGACATTCTGAGGACAGGCTTCCTGGCATGCATAGCAGGTCACGCAGTCCCAGAGCATCCGCGACGAGAGCACCTGGTCCCGAAACCCGAAGCCAAGGGCATGCATGATCTGGTTGGGTAAAAAGCCCAATTCCCGTGACGGTTTGTCATAACAGGCCACAACGGGGCAAACATTGGTACAGGTCATGCAGTTGTAGCAGTTGGTGAACGTGCTCGCCTGTTCGGACAGCAGCAGCCCCTCCTTCATCTCCTTTCCATGGGGTGAATGGGGAATGAGGGGAAGATCGGCATCAGGACCCGCTTCGGCAAGGGCTTTTTTCATCGCCTGCACATACGGTTCCGGATAGCCGCGACGGGCCAGTTCCTCGCGGATGGAAAACCACAGATCCTGGAGATTGATCCCGGCCGGGCACACATCGGTACAGCGGTGGCAGCTCGTGCAGATCCAGGCGCCCTCGGCAATCCGCAGCAGCTCTTCCGTAGGCAGGCTCTGGTTGAGGACCATGTGTTTCAGATCGCCGATCTTCTCGGAAGGCAGGATCGCCTGGTTGGGAATCGTTTCGAATATCGGGCCCACGGAGCACCGCAGACTGCAATTGGCGCAGTGCATGCACGCATCGAGTTCCATGGCTCTCAGGGTCGCGATGTTCGCCGGTAAGGACCCGGGCGCAGATCCGGTTTTGACCTTTGCGAGCAGCCGGATCGGGGTTGAAAAGATATGGAAAAACTTGCTGAAAGGCAGATACGCAAGACCGATAAAAGACGCCAGGAAATGAACGTACCAGAAAAACGTCTCAGCACCGGCATTGGTCATGGCGTTTGCAACCGGCGAAACCGCGCGGGACGTAGCGTAGGATAAAAAGGCCGCCTGGGGCCGGGAGTGGCACATAGAGCAGGCGAATGCGTCGTTTACATCGGCTCCCCACTCAAGTTTTTCGCTGTCCGGCTCGATCCGCTCCGGAAAAACAACCCCGTAATTCTCCTGCCAGTAGGCCATCAGGGCTTCAAGTTCCGGATCATCTTCCCAATCGGCAATCCGGATGTCCGGGTGGGCGTAGGTCTGGGCCATTTCCTCGAACGTCCGGTGGGATACGATTTTTGAAGCTTCCAGGAGAACCCCGCTGACAATGATGATGGCAAGGATGGCGATGGCATAGCGATCCATGGCATAGGTCAGCTTTCTGAGCCCCTGTATGGTCAGCCGGCGGTATACGGCAATCCCAAGTCCCGCAAGAACCATAAATGCGCCGATGTTGCGCAAAAACAACCAGGGGTTGAGGGTGGAAAAATACCCGTCAATCCAGGGATGGCTATAGGTGTCATCGATGACATGGAGAAAAAACAGCAGCAGAAACCCCGCGAAAACCAGCATATGCATGATCCAGCGCGCGGTGTTTTCCCTGAGAATCTTATATTGCATCATCACATTGACGAAAAATTCCCGGATGACATAGACTATCTGCTTGCTGAAAAGGGTAAACACCACGGATTTTGCGACGCCGGTCACCCGGCCGAACGTCGTCTGCTCGTGGGCGACATCGCCGACTCTCCGGGTAAACCATGACCGGATGCGCCACAGGACACCTGCGAAAAAAACTGTTAAAGAAATATAATAAGCAACATCATAAAACATGACAGTTCACTTCCTGAATCAGTATATTGGGTTTATTCCGCCTGACGTCGGTTTTGTTTTGCCCTTATATGTCCCCTCGCCGGTGGGGCAGAACACGCTGCCGGATAAGGCTGGAATGCGGATGAAGAGACTATCTTTGTAAAAATAAAAAATCAACCCATAATTTGATTCTATAATTGAGCATATACTCAACTGTTTTTTCGTAAATTTATGCGCTATTCTATCCATTTCATGTTTGTACTATGGGCATACGGTTGCCTTGGAATATACCGGACAACGCGTATTTATGCGCTATCAGCGATGTGAATGAATATAAACCCGGTTTTCGGAAAAAGCAAATGACCGGTCTTTTGCGAATGGGGTCTTGCCGAATGGTACCTGAACAGAGCGGTTTCTAAACTTGACGGCTTCGTAAAAAATCCAATATCTGCGTTACGCGCGATTTCTCAGAATCTCACGTACGCCAAGTAATCTGCATTCTTCAAAATCGCGCAAGCCTTGATCTTGAACTTTTTACAAAGCCGTCGGATCGCGATTTTTTACGAGTGCATCAAACTTGAATATCGCTCAGTTCAGTTTATAATGTAAAAAGAATATACCTTCATCCGCCCGAAGCCGGTCCGAAACGCTGGATAAACCGGATGTAAGCGGCGGATGAAAAATGCAGAAACCCTATCTCATAAGCAGGAAAGGATTGAATATGACCTCAAACGGCTGGCATCCCGGCAGCATTCTGGAACTGTCGGGCGCATTCTGGAAAACCTGTACGCTTCACGCGGCCGTAAAACTCGACATATTCAGCGTTCTCGACACCCGGCGCCTGAGCGCGGAGGAAGTGGCCGCACAGGCCGGCACCGGGGATGACGCCACAGCCCGGCTTCTTGACGCGCTCGCCGCCATGGGACTTCTGACAAAGAAGGATGGCCTGTACGCCAACACGGACGCCGCCTCCGCATACCTGGCCAAATCCTCCGGGCAATACCTTGGCTACATGATTCTTCACCACCACCACCTGGTGGGCCTTTGGAAAAATCTCGATGAAAGCGTTCGCACCGGCAAGCCCGTGCGCGATTCCAATGCCGGAGACGGCGCGGAAGAAGAGGACGAAGAGGAACGGGAAGCTTTTCTCATGGGCATGTACAACAACGCCAACCTTATGGCACCCCAACTCGTGCGCCAGGTTGATCTCAAAGGACGCAGACGCCTGCTCGATATGGGCGGCGGTCCCGGAACCTATGCTATCTGGTTTTGCCGGCAATACCCGGAACTGACGGCCGTGGTGTTCGATTTGCCCACCACGAGACCCTTTGCCGAAAAGGTGATCGAAGAAGCCGGAATGAGCGGCCGCATCGGATTTACTGCCGGCAGCTACCTGGACCAGGATCTGCCTGTGGGCTTCGATGTTGTCTGGATGTCTCACATTCTTCACGGAGAAGGATTTGCCGACTGCGCGGACATGGCCCAAAGAGCCTACAACGCCCTGGAGCCGGGCGGTATGGTACTAATTCACGAGTTCATAATGAACGATGACCGTTCCGGACCGGTGTTTCCCGCCCTGTTTTCTCTGAACATGCTGGTTGCAACCGACGAAGGGCGCGCCTACACCGAAAATGAGATTTCGCAGATGCTTGAAAGAACCGGATTCAAGGACATCCGGCGGCTGCCATGGGAAGGGCCGACGCAATCGGGCATTATCAGCGCCATTAAATGATGACGGCTTCGTAAAAGTCCAATATCTGCGCTACGCGCGATTTCTCAGAATTTGCGGCTTTCGCCTTGTAAACATACACGTACGCCAATTACGCTGCATTCTTCGAAATCGCACAAGCCTTGATCTTGAACTGTTTACAAAGCCGTCAGA